>DASXBH010000230.1:0-2638 GCA_036491775.1 Candidatus Acidiferrum sp. | reverse complement strand
TCGGCGATGACGTGTTCGGCGCGGGCCAGGCCTTTCGTACCCTCGCCGCGACCTTCCATTTTTGGCTGGGTGAGAGTCTTGATGTCGTTGAGATAGCGCTCGGGATCGGCGGGAGGGATGGTTGCGGTGGGTGCGGCGGCTAAGAGCGCGAAGGAAAGAAAGAGGGCGAGAGTGATCAGCCGAACGGAGACTTTGTGGAGCGACACGAAGGCCTCTTTCCTGAGTTAGGTGGCGATTTTTTAAATGCTATGGGGAACGTGCGTAACTGTCAATTGAAGTGGAAGCGGACGCGGTGGCGAGAGGAGGTGCGCAATGAGCGAAGAGAGAGCGGCGGAAGTGGAACCATGGCTGCGGGAGACGTTGACGGATGTCGAGCCAGTAGCGCGCGGTGTGTTGCACGCGCTGGAGTTGGCGAAGGAAGATCTGAAGAAATGGTGCAGAGATTTAACGGAGGAACAGTTGAACCGGCGGCCTGGGGGGCTAGCTTCGGTGGCGTTTCAGTTGCGGCATATCAGCCGGAGTTTGGATCGATTGCTAACGTATGCGGAAGGAGCTGCGTTGACTGAGGAGCAGGTTAGCAATTCGAAAACGGAGATGGAGGAAGGCGCGAAGCGGGACGAGTATTTGGAGAACTTGAGGCAGCGCTGGAACGGAGTGCACGGCGAGTGCGGGCGTTGGCGGGCAGTGATTATTCCGCAGCGAGGCTGGTAGGAAAAAAGCAATTGCGGACGACGCTGGGAGGATTGCTGGTACATGTGGCGGATCACACCCAGCGGCATGTAGGTCAAGCGATAATTACGACGAAACTTGTTGGGAGAGCAGAAAGTTTGTAGATATACTTGCGCCTGCTCGCAATGTCTCCACTGATCAAATCGACGTTACTGATTATCACCGCGCTGTTTCCCATAGTGAATCCGCTGGGATCGGCGCCGATTTTTCTTTCGCTGACGCAGTACTACACGGCCGAACAGCGGAAAATACTTTCGTGGCGTGTCGCGCTGAACAGTTTTGCGCTGCTGGTAGCGTCGTATTTTGTGGGCACCCACATACTGGCATTTTTCGGAATTTCACTGCCGGTGGTTCAGGTAGGCGGCGGGTTGGTGGTAGCGACGACGGGCTGGGCGATTTTGAAGCAGAAGGATGATGAACTGCCACCCAGTAAGGACGTACACGGAGCAGTTGATATGCGCGGACTGTTTCAGCAGGCGTTTTATCCATTGACGTTGCCGCTGACCGTGGGACCGGGAGCGATCTCGATTGCGATAACGCTGGGAGCGAATGAGCCGCACGGAACGCATCGGCTGTTCTATTCGGTGATTGGGGCGGTGATTGGATCGTTTCTGATCGCGATGAGCGTGTACTTTTGTTACGCGTTTTCGGATCGACTTGCGCGAGCGCTGGGAGCGACGTCGATGAGCGTGATTATGAGGTTGTCGGCGTTTTTGCTGGTGTGTATTGGCGTACAGATTATCTGGAACGGAGTCTCTGCGCTGTTGAAGAATTTGCTGGACGCGTATCACTGACGCGCGCGTGTGCCGATCGGCGTTATCACTCGCTACTTCAGGCATTTTCAGCTACCAATTGGGTAGCTGCCTTCTGCCGAGCATGACATCGGCAGCCCACGTACCTAGAAAAACGGATTGGGCGACACCGTGTCCGGCGAAGGCGCCGAGGACGATGGCGTTGTCACTTTCGGAATGATGCTCGAAGATCGGAGTCCAATCCTCGCCAATGCAGATGGGACCACCCCAGCGGTGAGGGAAACTAATATTGCGCAAAGCCGGATGGAGAGCGAGGATGCGGCGTTCAAGGTTGGTGAATAGATCCGCGGCGGCGCGGGTGTTGATATCAAGAGTGCGAAGTTCCTGCCAGTGTTCCGGGTGAAGCAGACCGCTGCCAAAGATGAGCGCGTTGGTGCCGAAGGGGCGCCCCCAAAGATAAGGAAGATCGACGGTGTAGAAGGGCTTTCGTTCGGCGAGGCCTACTTGTTGAAGGGCTTCGTCGGAAAGTTCTTCGGTAGCAACGGCGAGGGTGAATTTCGGCTGAACGCGGTGGGCGAGTTCGGTGAGTTCGAGAGAAAAAGCATTGGTGGCGAAGAGAACTTTTTTGGCGGCGACGGGGCCGCGATTGGTGTGAAGAGAAATGTGCGGCTTGAAGTCAGCTCGGTCGACCGGAGTGTCTTCGAAGAGAAGAACACCGGCATGATCGGCGGCGCGGGCAAGACCGCTGACGACTCTACCGGGATTTATGGTGCCACCGGGAACTTCTTTGACGGCGCAGAGAGTGCCGGAATCGGTCCAACGGATGGGAGAGTTTTTTAGCGCGGCGGTGCGGCCCAGTTCGTAAGCGCCGGGAAGGGTGAGATCGGTATCGACGTTTAATTCGCGAACAATGTGTTGATAGCCGGCGAGTACGTCGCCTAGGCCGGGAAGATCGCCGACAGCGGTTTCCGCGAGAGCGACGCCGCCGGTGTGGCCGCTCGAGCCTGCGCCAAAGGATTCGGCTTCGAAGAGGGCGACGGAGAATTCCGGGGCAACGTGTTTGAGCCAAGCCGCGGCCGCGAGGCCGGTGAAGCCACCGCCGACGATGGCGAAATCCACGGATGGTGGCACGTCATGCTGGGAGGAACTGAAGTCGA
>DASXBH010000229.1:0-19585 GCA_036491775.1 Candidatus Acidiferrum sp. | reverse complement strand
GCTCTCGTAACGATTGCCGCACTCAGCATGCTCCCTGATCTCGTCCGTTATATGAAGATTCGCTCCATGTAGCGGGCCAGCTCGGTCCGCAGCTGCTAACTGGCCCCAGACATTAACTCGCTTAGGAGATAATCGATGAATTCGAATCGCAAAGCTTGCCTGGCCTGCTCTCTATTCTTTACCCTCGCGCCTTGCAGTTGCAGCCGGTCGGACACCAAGAAGCTTACCAATGACGCCAAGGTCACCGGCGACGCCATGAAGCAGACAGCTACCGACGCCCTCGACGCCAGTAAAAAGGCCGTCGACAACGCCGCAGCGGACGCCCAAAAGGCCGCCAACTCCGACACCGCTAAAGATATTCAGGCAAAAACTGAGCATGCCGCACAAAAAGCAGTCGATAAAACCAAGCAAGCCGCTCAAGACGCGAAAGACGCCATCAACAAACAGAAGCAGCAGCAGTAAACTCTCCAGTCAACAGATATCCACCTAGCCAACCCCCGGGTTCCAAGCACACTTCGGAGCCTGTTCTGCGCCTAAACGGTTAACATCGATTCGTTGTATGCCCCTGTCGCTTTCGTGCGAAAATGGTCCCCGACAAGCGCCCAGCCCCTGGCGCCTGCTCAACAGCATTTTCCTAGCCCAGCGCCTGCCATCTCATCGTGCCGCTGCGAACGCGCCTTGCAATCGCGTCACGCCTGCGGCCAGCTTTACCTTCGAGGTGCGCTATGAGTGAGATCTGGAAACAGTGGATTGGCCTCAGCGTCGATGACCGGTTCCCTCTGCGACAATATCTAGCTCACACCGAGCACAGCGCCGTATTCCTCACCGACTACGCCGAAACCGAAAACAAAAAAGCCGCCATCAAGTTCATTTCCGCCGATACGCCCGGCGCGGAAAAGCAGCTTACCTACTGGAGCCACATTGCCCAGCTTCGTCACCCGGGCTTGTTGCCCATCTATCACGCTGGTCGCTGCCGCATCACCGAGATGGATTTGCTCTACGTCGTCATGGAATTCGCCGAAGAGAACTTGGCCCAGATCCTTCCGCAACGCCCGCTGACTCCCGAGGAAGCCCAGCAGATGCTGGATCCCGTCGTAGACGCCCTCGTCTATCTGCACGGCAAGGGTCTGGCCCATGGCCACATCAAGCCTTCGAACATCCTGGCCGCCGGTGATTACCTCAAACTCGCCAGTGACACCGTTGTCCCCATCGGCGATCCGCGCGCGGCCCAACGCGATAGCGACGTGTACGACGCTCCGGAGAACGCCTCCACAGCCATTGAAGCGGCCAGCGACATTTGGTCTCTGGGCCAAACCCTAGTCGAAACGCTCACTCAACAAACCGCCGCCCTGCCTTTCAACGATCACGCCGATCCCGCAGTCCCCGAATCGCTTCCGCAGCCTTTCCAGGAAATTGCTCGACGCTCGCTCCGGCGTAATCCCAAGGAGCGCTGGACCAGTTCCGAGATTGCGGCCCGGCTCGGCCCGCAGGTTGTTGCAACTCCCGCCCCACCTCCCGCTCCGCCTCCAGCCTACGAACCCATTGCCGTTGCCGTCGCAGCAGGTGCCACCGCAACTCAGGCATCGCCCCCGCAAACACCTTCCCCAAAGCAGTTTGAGCCGCTCAACGTGCCTCTTTCGCGCGAGCCTGCCGTTCCCCTTTCCAGGTTGCCCATAACTCCCCCACCCACAACCGCCTATCCACGCGCTCAGAAGCCCTCTCCAAAAATCTCGCCGCCGCCCTCTGAACGTGATTTCGTACTGCCGAATTACATCGTGCCTATTCTGTTGGCTGGTACGGTCATTTTGATTGCCGTCCTGGCGCTTCCCCGGCTCTTCCGGCATCAGCCGGCCTTAGGTACGGCGACCACCTCGGCAAAAAATACGAGTAACGTCACTACGCCGTCGGATCGCACCGAAGCGCCTCCACCCAAAACGAAAGTTGCGCCACCCGCTGCATCGCCAACGGCAAAGCCGCCTGCTGACTCGACGAACACCGCCTCTTCAACAGCTCCTCCGGTGCCGCCTGTAGCAAGTTCCAATGTGGAAAGCAAAACGCCGGCGAGCGCCGCGTCGCCAAACTCAGGGGATGTTCTGAATGAAGTCCTGCCGACACCTTCGAAGCAAGCGCTCAACACCATTCACGGTACGGTTCGGGTCACTGTCCGCGCGCATGTCGACGCCGCCGGCAGAGTTTCGAACGCCGACCTCGAAGCCGCGGGCCCCAGCAAATATTTTGCTCAACAAGCCCTGCAAGCTGCCCAGCAATGGGAATTTGCCTCGCCTGAAAATAATGGCCACAGCGTCCCCAGTGAATGGCTGATTCGTTTCGAATTCTCGCCCGACGGGGCGAAAGCCTATCCAACCCAGACTGCGCCGTAGTAGTTCCACACTTACGCGGAACTCTGATCTTATGATTTCGGCGCTATTACGATTTCAAACCACCGGTTGATGAACCGGATTCCGGGCAGACTCGTTTTCATTGGCCTTCTATCGTCCGGTCAGCGGACGGGCCACATCGAAATTCTGAATGTTGTATTGGATGTGATCCACAAGATGAGCAACGCTGCCTTCGGCGCCCACCGCCCATCCCTTTTCCCGATCGAAACCGATCGCGTTTAGATTCGTGGCTTCCATATGTTCCCAATTCAACCCGTCCGTGCTTAATTCCCCGCCACTGGGACCAACCGTTACGAATCCTCCTGCAAAATACGCAACAGCCGAGCGATACCCGCCTGGAACACGCTTGGCGAGCTGCCAGGTTTCTCCGAAATCATGGGAAACTGCTGCATTTTTGTACGCGCTTTTCGGGTCCTGATAGTCGCCGCCCACCACCACCACGTCCGATGCTCGCACTACGATGGAAAAAATCCCGCACGTTGCCTTGCCACTGATCACCGGCGTCTGATAGACCGTCCACGTTTTGCCTAAGTCCTCCGAGCGAAATACGCGGGACGCTCCGCCCGTCGCAAAATATATCTCCCGTCCATCGTATATGGTCAGACTTGAGTTGCTGGCAGCGAACGCACCTTCGTTCGCAAGCGCCGCGGGCATGTTATCCCGTGGAAGTTCGCTCCAGTGCGTGCCGTCATCCGTGCGCAGCAATAAAAACTTGCCATCCACCGGATCGCTCAGCGCGAAACAAAGCGTTTCGTTCCAGCAGGAAATCGCGTCCAGGAAAAAAGCCTTCCGTTTGTCCGTATACTGCAACTCCCAGGTTGCGCCGCCATCTTTCGTTTTGTAGATCCGCGATTTTTCACCTTCTCCGCTGGACATGACGTAGGCCGTTTTGTCATCAATGGCATACACTCCACGAAAATCCAACAACTCTGCCGACGGAATTTCCAGCCGCTTCCAATGCTTTCCTGAATCTATGGTGCGCAGCACCGTCCCGTTCGAACCGGTGGCCCACACCACGGTTTTGTCGTCATGTTCGCTGTCCGCTATTACCGAAACGCCGCGCAGGTTCGCGTCCGTTCCCGTTGATTGGATGGACCACCACGCACTCGACCCGGCAAACACAACGATGCACAGCAATCTGTAACGCATTGCGAGCAAGTGTACCAACTTTTTCGAAATTGTTATTTCTTGACGCTGGTCGTCGACTTTGTACCGCGCGCTTCAGGGTGTTTGGGCGACCAATCTTCAGGGGGAAACGCCACGCGCCAGAACGTTGGGCAGGGCGAAGAAAATTCCAGGCCTACTTCCGCCTTGCCGGACCTCACCGGACCCAGGAATACCACGTAGCATTCCTGCTCTTCCTGCGTGCGGTTGTGATACATGCGGATCTTGCTGCCGCTCGTTACCCGCGCTTGCATCAATATCAACGCTCCGTGCGCGTTAATCGCCAGTGTTTCTGTCTCTTCGTCGAATGCTTTCCCCTGCGCGTCATCGCCTCGCAGCCGCACACCGACTTGCATCAGAACTCGTTGGCTTCGTCGCCGCGGACCGGGATGAGTGGGAGCCGCAGCAGGTGGAACTGTGGGAGTAGTGGGAGTCTGGGCCATACGACCTCGTCATTCTGAATATACCTTCAGGTGCGGAAATGTCGAGTACCAAGGAATGCGTGCGTATGCAAAGAGGCTACGCGTAATTATCGCGGTACTTCCCGAGAGAGGTTATATTTTAGAAAAAAAAGACGTTCGGCCTGAGAAATACTTAATACTTAATGCCTAATTCGAATTCCTCGGTTGCAGGTTACTTTCCCTGCCTCAGCGACTGCCCCCTCAGCGACTCACAGCGCTTACCGGCAGTTCCTTCGCTGCCCTCGCCTCGCGCGACCCTTCGCTGGTTAAATCGCGCGCGCCAAATCCGATTCCCACCTTTTTCAAAAACGCGGTTGGTGGTTCTCCGCCCGCAAAGACCCACACATAATCATTCTCCAGCGTCTGCTTCGCCCCGTTAACGTCCATCACCACCGCATTCGCCGTGACTTCCACCGGCTTCGAATTAAACAGCACCTTCAATTTGCCCTTCTTCGCAAATTCCGCGATGCGCTGCGCGTTGCGGTCCTTGATGCGCGAAAATTCCGCTTGCCGGTACGATAGCGTCACGTTGTTACCCACCTGGCACGCTAACCCCATCGCCGCCTCCACCGCCGAATCGCCGCCGCCCACCACCAGAATTTTCTTGTGCACGTAGTGGTCTGCTTCGATCAGCCGGTACATCACCTTGGGCAATTCCTCGCCCTTTACTCCCAGTTTTCGCGGGCTGCCCGATTTTCCCAACGCCAGAATTATGTGCCGTGCGCGATACTCATCCTTACCCGTTGTCACCGTGAACACGCCATCTTCGCTCTTCGCGATGTTCTCAACCTTTTCGCCGGTCTTGCACTTGAAGTCCGCGCGATGCAGCACCTTATTCCAAAACTCCAGCAAGTCTTCCTTCGACAATTCCGTTTTCTTGAATTTTCCATACATCGGAAACTCTACTGGACTGGTCATCACCAGTTTCTGGCGGGGATACTTCGCCACCGTGCCGCCAATTTCTGATTCCTCCACAGTCAGGTAGTTCAACTTCTTTTCTGCCGCCCGCAGCGATGCGCTGATCCCAGCTGGGCCGGCGCCCACGATCAGCAAATCCAAAACATCCGCGATTCGCGGCTTTCCATTGGCCGCCAAGCGCGCCACGATCGAGTCTACGCAACTCCGTCCCTGGTTCACGGCGTTCTTGATCAACGCCAGTCCGCCCAATTCGCCCACGATGAACATATTCTTGATGGTCGTTTCGAATTCCGAGGTTAGGGTAGCCAGGTCGCCGCCTACACTCGGACTTGCTAACACCATGGTGATTGCGCCCACCGGGCATGCATCCGCGCAAATGCTATGTCCAATACATTTGTATCCGTTGATGATCATGGCTTTGCCGCCGATCATCCCCAACACGTCGCCTTCCGGGCACACCATCGTGCACGTCGCACAGCCGATACAGTAATTATTGTTGATGTGTGGATGCTGCGACTGCGGTCCGTCGGATCGCAACTTCCCTTTCTCTGCTGCTTCTTGTGCTTGTAATGCTTTTTTCTTTTCCTGCTTCAGGTAGTAGGCAAGGAAGCCACCAATGATGACCGCAGCGATCAGGAAGGAAAACAGGTTGTCCATACGTGCCGCCTTAGATCCGGTAGCCCATGTAAAGAGCCAGGCTGATGTGTATCAATGCAAGTATGGCGAATGCGTAGCTGAATGGCCGGTGGATGATATGCCACATGTTAAATACTTGCTGTGTGCGGCTAAGGAACAAAATTCTTTTCGATAGCGCCGACTGCTTGCGCGCAATCCCGATGGCACGCTCCAGACTCAAATCACGCGTGCGCTTGAAACCAAAACACGAACGTACCCACGACCCAAACCCGGTAGCCTGCAACCTCAACAGCGATAGCCGGAATGGCCGGCGCATATCGATCAGCATCATATACACCAGCGCCACCAACATCTGCATATGCTCCACGTCTTGCGGTGTTGGCAAGTCGTACAGCGTTTCCATGCGCGCCCCAAACGCCAGTTTCTGCTCGGCCAGTTGCTTGCGCAGCGACTCTTCCACGTCCCGCATTTCCTTCATCGAAAGTTCCGCGGCATTCAAGTTGCGCGGAATCTGCGAGTACAAATAACGGCCCACAAATCCCGATAGCGTCACCGCCAGCATGCTCCAGAACGCCATGCCGGCAATATTCGAGAATTTAAATGTGGCGTGAAACGCGATAATCACCGGAGCCGTTGTCCCCAGCACGATATGAAAGTCCAGCCAGTGTCGCGAATTCCCCTGCCTTCCCAGCCAGCCCCACTTCTTGCGCAACGGATAAAGATAAATCAGGAAAAATAGCAACACTCCAAACATTCCTAGCTTGATCCCGATTGATCCACTGGGACGCAACAGCTGGTGCTTCGCAGAAAATGGCCGGTCCGCCGCGTTCAATCCATAGTAGTCGTACCCGTAGCCCGCAATGACCAGCACAATGGCCAGTGCCAGCATCCACGACAAAAATACGCGTATCCGGTGCCCACGCTCCGGATCCTCCCGCGCCAGAATTGCACTTTGTACACTAGCTTCGGCACTCATGGTTTCCCGTCCCCAAATTCTACCTGGATGGTTGCTCGGAACCTCCGGTAATCCGTAAATCTATGGACATTCCGCCAATGCTGTTTTGGCGTTTCCACATCAATCACTGCGGAAGCGGGCATCCAGTATGCTTCTTCCGGGTCGTGAAATTGCACAACGGAATAATGGATTTCGCTGCGCAAATTGTGCAGCCCCAAATCGTCCATATTCGATTCCAGCCACGACACCAGCTTCACCACCGCTCCACTCTCCCGGTCAATCCAGATGTCTCCGGTTAACGGCAGCGGATAATTGCGGTCCCGCAGTTGTATCGCGGCCGGCGACGATGCTCCTGCCACCGGCTTGAAATGTATCTTCACCAGCATTCGTCCATCGATTTCTTCTTCGGCGATCGGCTCGAAGGTGTAGCTCGCTTCGTAATTCTGGTGCACGATCAGCAGCATGCTTGCAAATCCATTGGTAATCAGCAGCGTCTTGCTCGGGTCGCGAAACGCCACTTTGCGCACATCGCGCGATTCCGCCAGTTTCAGCGAACCGCTGCGGCTGTTGGCCTGCATCTGGTAATCGAATCTCGATTCTTCCCTGTACATCGCCTTGGCGTTTTTGCCCACCATCGTTTGCGAAACGTCTTCCGTGCAGACTACGTTCGATGTTTGCTCGAAAAATTTGTCCACCAGGGCCCGCGCATGCAGTAACGAATCGGTGGCCCGCGCCACGAATGCCGGATCAGCCGCCGCGCCGGACGATGCGGTGCCATCCGCAGCCGGAGCCACGCTCGGGGTCTGGGCACGAAGTAGCGCAGTGCACGCCAGTATTCCAGCCAGCAGCGTGAAAATTGCCAGCATTACCTTCGGACGGTGAGAGGATTTCGTCATTTCCTCAACCCTCCGAAGCGGTAACCGAAAATTGTCGACCATTGCGTGTAGTTCAACGTCGTGCCCTGGTACCACCCGATATTGCCTTCCACGAAAAATCTTTGCCCCAGGCTCATGTCCACGACGCCGTTCACAAATTTCGCGCTGCTGTTCGTCGACAATGGCGAATTGAATTTCTGATCTCCGCCCATCAGCTGCAGTCTCAACCGGTCGGTCATTTGCTTCGACACCGACACCGACTCATATTGCCCGCTGCCGAATGAGCTGTTGAATTTGGAATAGTGCGCGTCGAAAAATAATCCGGTCCGCGCAATATTCGCAAACGTAAAGCCGAACGCCTCATTCAGCGACGACTTCGTATCTGTCGTCGATTTGCTCTGGCCCAGGCTCGCATACAGTCCAATATGCTTGGGCAGGCTCAACCGGACGTCCCCACTCAACCCGGTAAACAAGTACTTGTCCAGCAGGCCGGTCCCGATTAACAACGCATTAAACGTCGGCAACTGCCGAAAATAATTGTAATTCACGCCGAACCCGATCAGATTAATCGGCTGAATGTGCAGCGAATTATAAGTTTGCGAGATGCCTGTGGGATTGCTTCCGCCATTGGGCAGCGGCGAAGTTCGCGCCTCATCTGCCTGCAGTGAGCTGTAGAACGACACATATTTCTTCCACGACAGATTGTTTTCGAAGAACGCAAACTGCCGCGACACTCTCCAGGCGATGCTGGTCACCGCCAGCCCTTCGGTACTCATTAGGTGAAATCCGTCGTAGTCGCCCCGCTCAAAATTCACGAACATTCCGGCGATTTGCTGGTCGGGGTTATAGCTCCACGAAGTGGGATCCGGTGTCGAGCCCGCGAACGCTCCCACCGTCGTCATCCAGTTAATTTTTCGCCCGATGTATCCGCCATCGATGGTGCTCAAGCTCGGCGCCCAGGGCAGGAATAACCGCCCGATCCCGATCGTCGTGGGCGAATACGGATTCTGGTACGTGAATCCCAGCGTGTACGTCCGATTAATCAGGTCGGTCAGCGTCGCGTTCGATGCGCCCGGGATCGTAGACGAACTCGTGTTGAAATTGCCCCGCCAGTACCCCGCAAAATTCCAATACGTCCCTCCGATATGGGTCATATCGGTTTCAATCATCACGCCCAGTTGCGTCGAGTTCATTCCCGATTCCATAATTCCGCCGTAGCTGAATCCAAACCGCCCGCGCATCACGCCCACCGGCGATTCCATTGTCCGTTCCGCCTTGCTTGAGCTGGTACGCAACTCCTCATCCACCGGATCCCCCGACGTGAACGCCACAACGATCGGGTAGTTATCAGACTCCCGCGCCGTTTCCGCGAGATGCCGGTCTTCCACGCTGTCTGGCGTGAGAAACGCCACCTGCCCCGCTTTCAATTCGCCATTCACTGCCATAACGTCACAAACCGCGGACGAATCCGCCACCGACACTACCTTCAACTCCGCTATGTGCGCATCGCCTCGGAATCGCACTCCATCAGATGCAACCCCGTCCGCCGGGGGTTCGACCACCGATAATTTCATCCCTTCCTGAATTTCCGCGCTGCGCCCGGCGTCGATATATACCGTTCCATCCGCAACATACTTCACGTGAAACACGGCTGCTTTGGGTATAGGTTGAGCGATCTGGGCGAGGACCCGGTTCGAGGAAAACAGTGCAATCAGGCAGGCCATACAGATCCATGCCTGGTACAACGCGGCCCAAGTTCTCATGTTAGCCCCCGCCGCCGTTTTTATGGCAGGCGTAACAAGTCTCTGGGCCGTACACGTATCCGCCTACTCCCTGGTGCGTATTATCTGTTTGCGATTGAGCATGCGCCCCGTTCTGCGTGTGGCAAGCAATACAGGTAAAGTTCGTATAGTCCGTCGACACCTGGTGACAATCCGCGCATACCGATCCGTGGTGCGGCACCGGGAACCACGTGTGGTTAAACGTCGCCCCCGTCCACGCCGTCGTCGTATGGCAGGTATCGCACGTCGTCGGATATCCCGCTGAAATATGATTCGGAACGCTGCCGCCCAACGTTTGCGTGCTGTTCCAATCGGCCAAATGGCAGCCGTAACACGCCGTATTCGCTGATGTCAGCGTGTAGTTGCCATTCACGTGGCACAATGCACAGGCTGTCGTCAGGTGCGCGCCCGTCAAGGCCCAGCCCGTGGTGCTGTGATCAAACTTCCCGTCCACCCATGCCACTGTGTCATGGCACGTCGCGCATTGCGCTTGCGGGAAGCCCGTGGTGATGTGATTCGGTACATTGCCGCCCAGCGTCTGCGTGCTGTTCCAAGCCGATAGGTGGCAGCCGATGCATGTCGTGTTCGCGCTGGTCAGTGCGTAATTGCCGTTCACGTGGCACAGTGCGCAGGCCGTGGTCAGGTGCGCGCCCGTCAGCGTGAAGCCGGTGTTCGCGTGATTGAACGTCGAAGTGGCCCAAGTGGTCGTGTTGTGGCACGTAGAGCATTGCGATGTGGGGAAGCCCGCCGACACGTGGTTCGGCACGCTGCCGCCCAAAGTTTGCGTGCTGGTCCACGCCGCCTGGTGACATCCGTAGCAATCCGTGTTCGCCGACGTGAACGTATAGTTGTTGTTCACATGGCAGTCCGTGCAGGCTACCACCTTGCCCGCTGGCGCAAGTTGATGCGATCCGGTCAGCGGCCATCCCGTCGTGCTGTGATCGAATGTCGCCGTCGTCCAGGTAATCGTGTTGTGGCACGTCGAGCAATTCGCCGCGGCAAATGGTGCACCGGCGCTTGGGTGGGTCGGGTTATTCGTCGTTTGCCAGGTCGACAAATGGCATCCCGAATTTCCGCAGTCCGTCGGTTGAATCGTCAGCGCATAGTTATTGTTGATGTGGCACTGCGCGCACGCTGTCACCTTACCGGCCGGCGCCATCTGGTGCGAGTTCGTCAGCGGGAAGCCGGTCGTGCTGTGGTCAAACTTCCCATCCAGCCAGCTGATCATGTCGTGGCAGGTCGAGCACTGCGACGTTGGGAAGCCCGCCGTTATGTGGTTCGGCACGTTGCCGCCCAGCGTCTGTGTGCTCTGCCAAGCCGCCTGGTGGCACCCATAACAATCCGTGTTCGCCGCAGTGAACGTATAGTTGTTGTTCACATGGCAGTCCGTGCAGGCCACCACTTTGCCCGCAGGTGCCAATTGGTGCGAACCCACCAGCGGCCATCCCGTCGTGCTGTGATTGAATGTCGCCGTCGTCCAGGTAATCGTGTTGTGGCACGTTGAGCAATTCGCCGCCGCAAATGGTGCCCCAGCGCTTGGGTGCGTCGGGTTATTCGTCGTCTGCCAGGTCGACAAATGGCAGCCCGAATTTCCGCAGTCCGTCGGTTGAATCGTCAGCGCGTAGTTATTGTTGATATGGCACTGCGCACACGCCGTCACTTTTCCAGCCGGCGCCATCTGGTGCGAATTCGTGAGTGGGAAGCCGGTCGTGCTGTGGTCAAACTTCCCATCCAGCCAGCTGATCATGTCGTGGCAGGTCGAGCACTGCGACGTTGGGAAGCCCGCCGTTATGTGGTCCGGCACGTTGCCGCCCAGCGTCTGTGTGCTCTGCCAAGCCGCCTGGTGGCATCCATAACAATCCGTGTTCGCCGCAGTGAACGTATAGTTGTTGTTCACATGGCAATCCGTGCAGGCTACCACTTTGCCGGCCGGTGCCAATTGGTGCGAACCCACCAGCGGCCATCCCGTCGTGCTGTGATCAAACGTTGCCGTCGTCCAGGTAATCGTGTTGTGGCAGGTTGAGCAATTCGCCGCGGCGAATGGTGCTCCAGCACTTGGGTGCGTCGGGTTATTCGTCGTTTGCCAGGTCGACAGGTGGCAGCCCGCATTTCCGCAATCCGTGGGTTGAATATTCAGCGCATAGTTATTGTTGATATGGCACTGCGCGCAAGCCGTCACCTTACCGGCCGGCGCCATCTGGTGCGAATTCGTCAGCGGGAAGCCCGTCGTGCTGTGGTCAAACGTCGCGCCGGACCATGCCGTTGTGTTGTGGCACGTTGCGCATTGCGCTGTGGGGAATCCTGCCGTCACGTGATTCGGTACGCTTCCGCCCAGCGTCTGGGTGCTCGTCCACGCCGCTTGGTGGCATCCGTAGCAGTCCGTGTTCGCCGCCGTCAACGTGTAGTTGTTATTGACGTGGCACAGCGCGCAGGCCGTCGTGGTGTGAGCACCGGTCAGCGCGAATCCTGTCGTGCTGTGGTCAAACGTCGCTGTCGTCCAACTCACCGTCGTATGGCAGTTCGCGCAGTTCGCGGTGGCGAATGTTGGCCCCGACGTGGAGTGCACTGGGTTGTTCGTTTGCTGCCAGGTTGTCAGATGGCATCCAGAGTTACCGCAATTCGTTGGCGCAATCTGCAGATTGTAATTGTTGTTGATGTGGCACGCCGCGCAAGCCACGTTCGCGTGCCCATTGGTCAGCAAGAACCCGGTCGTGCTGTGATCAAACGTCGCTGTCGTCCAACCCGCCGTCGTGTGGCAGTTTGCGCAATTCGCCGCCGCAAACGCCGGTCCGGCCGTCGGGTGGGGCGGATTGTTGGTTTGCTGCCAAGTCGTCAAATGGCATCCAGAAGTGCCGCAGGCGCTCGGCGCAATCTGCAAGTTGTAATTGTTATTGATGTGGCACAGCGCGCACGCCACGTTCGCGTGTCCCGCCGTCAGCAGAAATCCGGTCGTGCTGTGGTCGAACTTCGCGCCCAGCCAGCTATCAAACGAATGGCAGCCCTGACAATTTCCCGATGCAAACGCGGTCCCGGCGCTGGCGTGTGGCGGGTTCGTGGTGTTCTTCCAGTCCTGTAAGTGGCACGAATCGCATTGCGTCGAAAGGCCCAGGAACTGCCCAGTGGCAGCCTGCTTGTGGCATCCCTCGCATGGCACGGCCGCATGCGCACCGAAGAGCGGGAACCGGTTCTGGTGATCCTTCACTTGCTGCGTCGACTTTTCCCACCCGTTTACGGTGTGGCACTGCGCGCAATCGGATCCCATCTGCCGGCGATGGATGTCCGCGTGGCAATCCGCGCAATTCTTTCCGACATCCGTAAACACTGGCTTAATGTGGCACTGCGTGCACTGCACTTTCTCGTGCAACCCGCGCAGCGGATATTTTGTTTTGTTGTGGTCGAATTCAGGTACCGCGCGAATTGGCTTCCAACCCGCCGATGTGTGGCAGTTTTCGCATGGAATCGTCAACGGCCCGTGCGGGCTCCGCGTGCCCTCCCGCTGTGCGGACTGGGCAGTATGCACGGATGCTGTCGAGGGAACACTGGCTCGCATTCCTGGGGCGGGGAACGCAAGAAGGGCCCAAAACACGACCTGGAGCAGCGTGAGCGTAAGCCTCTCCCACCCCCGGCGTTGCCACCGCCGTGGGGCCTGTACTTACCACATGGCCCAAATTAGACCGAAATTAAAAAGGTACCCACACCAAATACGGGCTGGAGAACTTTGTAGAGTTTCGCAACTCTGTCCCGGGTCCTACAACTGTACCAACGTCCAGATGAAGAACAGTCCCGTTACTGCTAATACCCATCCCTCAGTAGTGCGATACTTACCCTTCGGAATGCGCCGCCCATGAATATCGCCAAGCCTGCTTGCATTTGTTGCGCATCCGGGCTTTGCACGTTGCCTCCGCGCGTCACTTCTGTCTTTGCGCTAGGTCAAACTCCCGTTTTGGGTTGTGCGCGACGAAAATAGGGATTAGGAAATGATAAATGCGTTGAATTTCTCAGCAGTGGCTTTCGTTAGTTCTGCACTTCTGGCACTTTCCGCTTTTCCTTCTCTTCCATATCTTCGCTTCCGTGGCAGTCCGAGCACTTTACAGGCGTGTTCTTGTACATGACCACAACTCGGTCTCCGACCAGTTTGGTCGTCGTATGGCACTTCCCGCACAGCACATGGGCGTGTCCGCCGGTTAGTGGCAGTCGTGTCTTGTCGTGATCGAAGGTCGAGGGCACCCACTTCTGCACATTGTGGCAATCCCCGCAATGGGTCTTCCCGTCTTTCGCCACAAACTGCGATTCATGCGCGTCGTTGTGGCACGCCTCGCATTGTTGTGGCGTTCCCTTGAACCGCGATTCGTACGCTGTGGTCGCTTTGTGGCATTGCCCGCACGGTACCGTACGGTGCGCTCCCAACAACGCGAACTTCGTCTTCGAATGATCGAATCCGTTGATGTCCACCCACGATTTCGTGTTGTGGCAAGCCTCACAGCCAAAGACAGTTCCATTCGCCCGTTTGCGCGCCATTTGGGTATTGAACTCACCCTTATGCGGGTCCTTGTGGCAACTGGTACAAGTCCGGTCTTCAAAGTGGAACGGCATTATCTTGTCCGTTCGCCCCGCCATCCCCACCTTGTGGCAGTCTCCGCAAGCCACCGCCACATGTGCTCCGGTCAGCGCGAATCGTGACGTCCGGTGTTTGGCAATTGTGTACGTCGTGCGATGCCAGTCCGCCACCGTATGGCAGTTCTCGCATTTATTGTTATTCGGGGCGCCCGCGAATTGATTATCGTGCGCATCTTTGTGGCAATCCGTGCACTGCGCAAATTTCACTTTGTAGATCGTGTCTTTGCCCGCGGGAATATGGCACTTCGCGCAATCCACCTTGATGTGCTTGCCTTTCAGCGGATATTCCGAAGTGTCGTGCTCTTTCACTCCAAATAGCGATGGTTTCCAACCGTCCAAGTTGTGGCATTCGGCGCATTCGCCCTTCTTCGGCCGCGCCTGGAATTGCCCCTTGTGCGGATCGGGCTTGTGGCAATCTACACACTGCGCAAACGGGATCTCTTTCTTGAAGTCCCCATTTACGTGACACGCCACGCACGACACCTGTTGATGCTTGCCCAGCAAAGGATACTTCGTCTTCGAGTGATCGAAGTCGTAGCCCGGCAACATCGTCTTCCAACTGCTCGTGGTGTGGCAGACGTCGCACGCCTTCTTGAATTCGCCCTTGTGCGGATCCAGGTGGCAATCCGAACATTTCGAAAACTTCATGTCGTTGTAGCGCGCCGGTCCACCTGGAACGTCCGGCTTGTGGCATTTCTCGCAGGCCACCTTGATATGCAACCCTGTCAGCGGATAATGCGTTTTCGAGTGATCAAAATCCTTCGCCGCTTTCCAACTCTCTACGTTGTGGCACTTGGTGCAGTCGTTCCCCAGTTGCCCCTTGTGTGGGTCGGTGTGGCAAGGGGTGCAGTTCGTCGATTGTCCCAGGTACGACTTCGACAAATCCTTGTTCTTGATCAGCGCCTTCTCACTCGGTACCATGTGCGCCGGCGTATGACACTTTCCGCAAGCCACTTTGGCGTGCTTGCCTTCCAACTTGTACCCCGTCAATTTGTGATCGAATTTCTCCGGCGGCGTGTCCCAATGAATCAGGTGGAAATCCGTGCCGTTATGCTCCAGGTGGCAGCGAACGCAATCCTTGCCATTCGGGTTACTCATCTGTAATTGAAAGTGATATCCGTGCTTGTTGGTCAGCGTCTCCGCAATCTCTTTGTGACAATCTACGCAACGAAACGTGGGCGCGCTCGTCCCAAATTGATGGCACGACGAGCACTGCGTTGTTCCGTTCAGCGAACTATGCGCTTTCGAAAGCGGCCCCGGCGAGATTTGCGCGGAGACCATACGGCCGCTAAATAAACACAAACATGCCGCTATCAGCGAAAGAAGGAGGAGTCTTTCGTGCCATGCTGGAATACCCGACTTCCTGTTCCTGCATGGCGCGCTTCGGCGCACACGTCCTCCGTTTTCTTCAAAGGCTGCTTTTGGCCCGGTTATGCGTACACGTAGAGTGCTTCAACTTCCCCGTAGAAGGAATAGCAGGTCAAACCCTTGTACCGAAAGCTGTACGGGGGTCCAATTTAGGACGGGTATACCCTTACTGTTCTTTTCTACCCGGCATGATGAAAACGCGTTTGTAATGCGCCCAAAATCTCTTGTTCCAGAACTCCCTTGGAATTTAGCGGCCAAACCGTGCCCGGCTGCCCCAGCACCTTATCGGAAGACTTTCCTTCCCCTTGAAAACGCGTGCTAACCTGCACCCGCACGTAGCCGTCCGCGACATCCGACGTGCGAACCAGGATCGCCACCTTGCCGCCCAAAAAGTTCACCGGCTCGGTCAGCACTTTTGTGTCGGCGTACTTCTCCAGGTCCTCTTCCCCCAAATAGCGCACGAAGCTCCAGGTATCTTCCGACGCGTGATTCTCGCCCACCCGCCATTGTTGCTCCCGGGTCATCGATTGCAGAAACTCCTGAATCTCAATTCCTTCCCCTTTCACTTCCAGGCAGGCTGGCGCGGGCTCCGGAGGCACAGGGTGCTTCGTTTTATGGGCTTTCTTGCTCTTATTTTCCAGGATTGGATTGGCGCTGCATGGGCGATACGCTCCCGATGCGCTCGCCGTCGCCGCTTGGGACTGCTGCGCCGCGGTCTGCGATGCGCATAGGGTCCCCGCACAAAGGTACAGATTCAAACCGCAAATTATGCCCCGTCGCAGAACTCTCATCACCCGAGGCTACTCGAAGATTGCCGTTTTGTCCGCAAACACCGCTCCTCTGTTCTCAATCTGCAAACGACCACCTGCCTTCGCACCCCTACGCGTACCTTGCGCATCCTTAAATTAGGCCGCAAGCCTGGCAGATGCCCAATACGACGAGCGTGCTGCTACACTCAGTCAAACTTCAAAGCTGGTAGGGACGCATGAACCTCGATTCGCAAACGACGCGAGACACTGACAAGAAGTCCATCCTCAAAAACCCTTTCGTTTACTCCTCGCTCCTGATTCTGGTCGTCGCCGGATACGTCGCCTACATCCTGGTCTCTCGCTACGAATCCAATCGCCAGTACGTCGAACGCAACACCGAAAAACAAGCCGAGCAGCGTCGCGAAGACGACCGCCGCGTCGTCGAACAACTGGGTGGCTCCGAACTCGCCATTCGCTCCATGTACGTTGCCCCCGCCGCCATAAAACGCGGCGAGTCGGCACAGCTTTGCTACGACGTGGCCAACGCCAAGACCGTCACTCTCGATCCCCCGGCGGGGGAAGTCTGGCCTTCCCACTCCCGCTGCCTCCCGCTTTCCCCCAAAAAGACCACCAACTACACCCTGACCATCAAAGATGCTTCCGGCCAAGCCATCTCCCAGTCCGTCGAGCTCAAGGTCGAATAGCTGCCGCCCACCGCCCAAGCTCGCCCGGTCTAAGCCCACTTTTTACGAAGATTTTACATACCACCTAAAAGTTTTCTCCTCCTTGACCCTTGTCCCCCCATTTCTCCCTTGTTTATAATGTCCGGTAGCGGGGTTCGGCCTGGCCGGACTCCGCATCTCTTTTCTTTGACCGAAAAAAAACTTATGTCCGATCCTCTAGCGAAAATTAAGAAAAAGCTGCAAGACGAAATCGACTCGCTCGAACACGAACTCAACGTCGAGCTTCCCAAGGAAATCGCCGTCGCTCGTGCCCACGGTGACCTCTCTGAAAACGCCGAGTACAAATACGCCAAGGAGCGCCAGGGCTACGTCAACGCCAAGATTGGCCACCTCAAAAAGCGTATGGGCGATCTCGGCATGCTCAACCTTACCAATATCCCCAAGGATCGTTCCGGCTACGGCTCGCGCGTCGTTGTTGTGGACTTGCAGCGCAGCATCGAACTGGAGTACAAACTCGTCAGCAGCGAAGAGGCTGACGTCGAGAAAGGTATGATCTCGACCACCTCGCCCATCGGCCGCGCGCTGCTCAACCGCAGGGTCGGCGATGAAGTACAGGTCGCTACGCCCGCGGGTCAAAAGGAATTCGAAGTTGTCCGCCTCGTGACCATTCACGAGGACGCAGTCTAGTCCTTCCGCCCAGCCGCGGGAGAGGTTTCATGTTTTATTGGGGTTCTGGTTCCAGTCTCGGCCTGCTGACGTGCCTCGGCTATTTTGCGTTTGCATTCGGCGCCATTTCCCTATGGCGCCATCGCGCCGAATTTTCCCTTTGGATCGATACCGAGATGTACCTGTTCCGGCGCAGATTCTCGCGCTACGAACCCATTGGCCCGTTCTACGGTCCTCGTACCGAATCGCGCATCTGGCTGGTTCCGTCCAGCTTCGTTCATTCCGTCACGCGCCTCTCGCAGCGCCGCTTCACTTGGGCCGCCTTCCTCCTGTGTCTGGGCCTGACTCTGTTCGTCCTCGATTTTTTCGTCTGACCGTGGCTCACCCCTTTCGGGGCAGACTTCCTTAATAATCCACCGCCAAGTGCCACCGAACCCCGTTCACCTTCGCCGCTTCCAATACTCTTTCGAACGCCTTCAGATCGTCCAGGATCGGATCCTTCCCCGTCACGCCCGTCCGCTCTCCCGCTCGAATCAATCCGCGCACACTGCGTAATCCATCCTCCGCTTCAAACCACCTCTCCTGCGTGAACTTGATCTGCGTCCTCTCAGTTCCGTGCTCTTCCACAAATCCCGTCAACTCGTCCTGTGCCGCACTATAAAACTGCATCAGCGGTACCACGCCCAATTCCTTCGCCAGCATTTCCAGTACTTTCCCCGCGCGGCCCAACGCCTTGCCATTCACCCGCGCATCGTATCCCACAATCTCCTTCTCCAGCACGATGTACCACGTCACCGACATGACTTCCCCCCTACGCTCCGCTACCGACCGTCACCCAACGCAAGCAATAAGTCACCAATCGCCAGTCACTGGTCACCAATCACTAATCACTTTCTTCACGCACTCTGGACAAATCTCCTTCCCCTCTGCAATCCTCCTATTCCATGCGACCTTCTCTCATTGTTCATGGTGGTGCCTGGGACATTCCCGACGATGCCGTTGATGCCTGCAAATCCGGCTGCCTCCGCGCTCTTCGCGCAGGATGGGACGTTCTCTCCCGTGGTGGTCACGCCGTCGACGCCATCGAAGCCGCCATCATCGTTCTCGAAGATGATCCCGCCTTCGATGCTGGTTTCGGCTCCCACCTCAATCAGGATGGCCAAGTCGAATGCGACGCCATCGTCATGGACGCCTCGACTCTCCGCGCTGGCTCCGTCGCCGGTCTTCACCGCATCAAAAATCCCATTCGCGCCGCGCGCGCCGTCCTCGAAAAATCACCGCACATGATGCTCATCTCCGAGGGCGCCGAGCGCTTCGCCGCGCAACACAACATACCGCTATGCGATCCCAGCGAACTCATCTCTCCCGCCGAACACGCTGCTTGGCTCCGCTGCAGCAAAGACTCCCACGCCGCCGAACATCATCGTGGCCACGAACAAGGTACTGTGGGAGCCGTCGCTCTCGATCAACACGGTCGCCTCTTCGCCGCCACGTCCACTGGAGGCACCTGCTGCAAGCAGCCCGGCCGCGTTGGCGATTCGCCGCTGATCGGCTGCGGCTGTTACGCCGATCTCGAAACCGGCGGAGTTTCTTCCACCGGCTACGGCGAAGCCATCATGAAAATTGTCATGGCCAAAACTGCCGCCGACTTTCTGCGCCCCGCCGGCTCCACTCCGACGCGCGCGGCGCAAGCCGCCGTTCAACTTCTTTCCAGTCGCGGCAAAGGCACCGGTGGCCTAATCCTCCTCGACAAGCACGGCACCCCCGGCTTCGCCTTCAACACTCCCCGCATGGCCTATGGCTATGTTGCCAATGATGGCTCCTTCCAAACCGCCGTCTAACTCCCGATTTAATCTTCGTGTCACGTTGCCAGCCAAAGGGCCCTCTTCTTCCCACCTGCTGAGAACTTTCGTTCGCGTCGAACCCAGCGAACTGCTATTCCACGAAAGCGATGGAGCACACCTCGCCGCTCTGGAGCTGCTCGTTTGCCAACTCGGCTCTGCGGACGAATTTCTCTCCGCCGATCACAAACACGTCGACTTACATCTGAAGCCCAGTGAATACGATTTCTATATGAAGCCCGGGCTGGTCTTGGGAAATCCCATTCAGGTCTCTCCCGCCGCGCGCACTCTCCGCGTCTTTGTGCGTGACTCTTCCGGGGGCTTGGGTAGCGTCACCATTCCGCTCGCCAAATATCTGTCGTCCGTCCCCGTGAATCCTTCAAACAAACATTCGCAACCTGGCTAGCCACAACGCCGGTTAAGCGCTGCTTCTCTCCGTGCCTTCGCGCCTCTCCACCGCAGTTTTGCCCCT
>DASXBH010000228.1:0-2463 GCA_036491775.1 Candidatus Acidiferrum sp. | reverse complement strand
TGTTGCCTTCCGCTGCGACCAGTTCCTCTTTTCTTTTCTCCCGCGCTTGATGCCAGCGTTGCGCGATCCGGGCCGCGCAGTCGGTTGTGTCCCTTACGCGGATCTGGCAAAACCCTGCTTGCGCCATGAGTCGTTCATTCTCTCCGGGCGGGCTGTACACGTAAAAGCCGATTGAGCTGCGCGTGGCTATTTCTTCGTGGGAAAGCATTCCGCCGACTACCAGAGCGTCACTGAACAGCATCCGTCCGCCCGGCTTCAGTACGCGAAATATTTCACTCAAGACCTCGCGCCGCCCGGCAAGATGGCACAAAACGTCATTCGAAAACACGGCGTCAAAAGTCTTGTCGTCGAAAGGAAGTTTCTTCGAAACGTCGCACTGCTCGAAACGCGCCCGTGAAGCGAGACTTCTCGCCATCGCAAGTTGGTTCGCATTGCGAATTCCGGCTGCATTAATGTCCAACCCTACAAGGCGGCAGCCGATTTTTTCTGCAAGGTGCAGCGCATATCCTCCCGAGCCGCACCCCACCTCCAGGACGGACGAATTAAGTCTTAGGTCAAGCAGTTGGGGGATTTCGTTGGACTCTTCCGTTGTGACCCAGCTTGTTTGCCCAAGGTCTTCCCCATAGGTCTCGATGCGCACCAGTCGGTAACTGTTCGACTCAAAGTTCCCGTACGCACTGTCGTAGAGATCCACTCTCTGAGACACGTTAGAGACTCTCCTCGACCTGCTTCTCCCGGCCTCCTGCTCTAATGGCGGATACGCCGGCAGGCAAACCTCAGCCCGAAGCTATTCCACTTAAGATATAAACTGTCGTTGCCTACCGCGAAAGCACCACCTCACGAAAAATTTTATTTTTCCGCTTCGAGTTGCGTGCTCTTGGCCTCAATCGCGGCGCGAATCGCCGGCAACGCCTGGAACGCAGCCAGCTCCCCAGCGTGAATCATTTCGCTGGTCTTCGTAAAATCGTCCCACACAAACGGCGTCACATCCGGCTCCAGAATCACGTCGGCATGTTGCCGCCACTCCATATCCGTATGTCTCTGAATAATCGTAAACGACCGGCTCAGAATATCCGTGAACGTACGCGGCTTTTCTACGGTTCCCGCCTCGAGATAAACCGCGATCACCACTTCCGCACCCAGCAGCAATGTTCCTTCCACCGGCACCGGCGCGGTCAAAAATCCATCCACCAGCGTGCGTCCCTCGTACTGCACTGGCACGAAAAGCCCGGGATACGCGCACGACGCCCGCAGTGCCGGCCCAATGAGTCCCCCGTGATAATAAACCGCGAGTCCCGCATTGATATCCGTGGTAGCAATCGCCAGCGGCTTTTCCAGTTCTTCGAACCGCGTCTTCGGGGTCATCTTGGCCGCAAAATGTTCCAGCCGGTTGTTGGTGGCTAGACCCAGCCACGAGGGAGTCCAACGCCCGAAATCCGTGAATTTAGTTTCGCTGGCCACGCGCTCCATAATTTCCAGAGACGTCCCTGCGCAATAGCCAACGCCAATCAGCGCGCCCACGCTTGTGCCGGCCACTACATCAATGGGAATTTTCGCCTCGCGAAACACCCTTAGCACGCCAATGTGCGCAATGCCCCGCGCGAAGCCACCAGCCAACGCCAATCCCACACGAGGACGCCCTGCGCCGCGAGCCTTGCCGCCATACGCAAAGGCGCGCAACCGCTGCGTAGCGCTCTCCAGCAACGTTCGTGTTTCCCCGTTTTTCTCCGCCGGCATATTCCCCATCTTAAATCTCTTCATTCCTTACCAAACACCTGTTTGACCCGCGCTTGCTGGTTTTGTAACCTGTTCTGCCGTCCCATCTCCGTTCCATAAGGCTCTCCTATGACACGTCGCATCGAGAAAACTGTCGTGCTCGGCGCTGGCACGATGGGTGCCCGCATCGCCGCGCATTTCGCTAACGCTGGTTTGCCTTGCCTGCTGCTCGACATCGTCCCGAAAGACGCCGCTCCCGCCGATCGCAACAAAATTGTCGCTGCTGGCCTGGAAGCTGCGAAGAAATCCAAGCCCGCTGCTTTTTTTACCCCGGCGCTGGCTTCTAAAATTTCCATTGGCAATTTTGAAGACGATTTGCCGCGAATTGCCGATGCCGACTGGATCATTGAAGTCGTCGCGGAAAATCTGGACATCAAGCGCTCCGTGCTTTCTAAAGTGGCGGCTGTGCGCAAGCCCGGTTCCATCATTACCACCAACACCTCCGGCCTGCCGGTTCATCTGATCGCCGAGGGTTTGCCGGAAGAATTCCAGCAGCATTGGGCTGGCACTCACTTCTTTAACCCACCTCGCTATTTAAAGTTGGTCGAAGTTATTCCCGGACCCAAGACATCTCGCGAAGTTCTCGACACGCTTGGGGATTTCTGCGATCGCCGGCTGGGCAAGGGCGTTGTGTTCGCCAAAGATACGCCGAACTTCATTGCCAATCGCATCGGCACATTCTCCATG
>DASXBH010000227.1:0-4381 GCA_036491775.1 Candidatus Acidiferrum sp. | reverse complement strand
ATCGACGCGAAATTCGTCTCCGGCTTATCCAACATCCCCGCGCTCATCGACCCAATCCACGCAAATTGCCCCGGGTGATGCAATCCTACGTACAGCGATTCCCCTCCGCCCATCGACAATCCCGCAATCGCTCGATGCCCCGCATCCTTCCACACCGGATATTCCTTCTCGATCCGCGGAATAATTTCTTCCAGCAGAATCGCGGCAAAATTGTCGCGGTTTCGGACCCGATCTTCCTCCGGCTGTTTTCCCCACCCGGCCTCCAACACCTTCGGCCAGCCATACCCCGACGGCATCACCACGATCATCGGCTTGCACTTCCCCTGCGCAATCAAGTTGTCCAGGATGAACTGCGCGTGCCCCATCACGGTCCACGCATTCGTGTAATCGCTGTAGCCGTGCAGCAGGTACAACACCGGATACTTCGTCTTGGTCCTCGCATCAAATCCCGGCGGCGTGTACACGTAATAATCGCTCTCGTCTCCCCGGATCTTCGAAGAATACAAATGCCATTGCACCACTCCGTGCGGCACTTCCGTCTGTTCCCACGGCTCCGCCGTCTTCCCGCGCACTGTAAACAGTCCGCCCTGTTCAAAGTGGTTCGGCACAAACTCGTGCACCGCCGGATCAATAATGTCTGTGCCGTCGACGTTGAACTGGTACGAATAAATATCCGCAGCCAACGGCGCCGTTGTTGCCGACCAGACTCCACTCGCATCTTTCGTCATCGCCACCGGCGTCATGCCCGACATCTCCTCCACTCGCAACTCCACTTTCTGTGCATTCGGCATCATCAAATGGAACGAAACCGTCCCATCCCCATGCACCTCCGGCGACTTCCCGCTTTGCCCCGCTGCGACACCACAAAAAGTAAAAACCGCAACACACGTCGCCAGCACAAGAAATTTTCGCATTCTCGCCCCACCATAATTTTTCTGCATTCTCGTCCCGCACGAAACTCCCGCATCTTCCGCATCTAACGCCGCGATAATAATCGACCTCCACCATTCCCTCAACCTCCCATGCACCTCCTCCGCGTACCCTGCGTCTCTGGGTCATCCTCTTCTTCCTCCAACGACCGCCCCCACCAATTGTCATCCCGACTAGCGAGTCGCGCCGTTCGCGACTCGTAGCAGGGGGATCGTGGCAACCAACACAAGATCCCCCACGACCGGCGGGACCTTCCCCTCCGTGAGCGCTCCACCCCATAGCACACTACCCAAACCTCACTCTTGTACTCCGCCCCGCCTCTGCTATTATTTCTTCGTTCCTCACTAGCTAGCGCAGCGCCGCGCTTCTTGAGACACTCAGCCTTCCCCCATTCGCTGAGGAGAACCTGTGCGCTTTCTTACGCCTACCGAAAACAAACGGCTCAACGAGCTGGTTGGCTTCTTGTGTATCACCATCGCCATCCTTCTAGGCCTATCCTTACTCACCTACAATCCCCACGACGCGGCCTTCAACGTCAGCACCGCCTCCATGGGTGATCATCCCGCCCGCAATTGGATTGGTCCTGTTGGCGCCTACATGGCCGATCTCCTGTTCCAATTTTTTGGCTGGACCGCGCTACTCATCCCCGCCGCTCTCGGTATTCTCGGCTGGCGCTGGCTCCGCAGCCGCCCTATGGAATCGCAACTCCCCACGGTGTTCGGCTTCATGCTTCTGCTTCTCTCCGTGCCTTCCCTTCTCTCGCTCTGGCATTTCTGGGATATTCGCGACGCGCTTCCTCCCGGCGGCATGCTCGGCACGCTCGTCTCGCACGGCCTGCGCACCGGCTTCAACGTCTGGGGCGCCAATCTCGTCGCCATTGCCATCATGGTCGTCGCACTTTTTCTTACCACCAGTTTTTCGTTCAGTGGCGCCCACGCCTGGGCCAGTAGCTCCAAAGGTCCCCTCGGTCGCATGGAGAAACTCGGCATCCTCCAGCGTGTTCAATCCCGTTGGCATGCCTGGCGCGATGAACGCGATCAAGCCCGCATGCGCCGCGCCGTCGAAGAGCGCCGCATCGCTGGCCGCAAGCCCGTTTCCCAATTAGGTCGCGGCGAACCTCCCGAAGAGCCCAAAACCATCCATCTCAACGATGACAGCGACATCTTCAAAAAGAACAAGTCCGCCGTAGCCGACCAGGAACAGGACGAAGAAGAAGCCGCCAACAAAGGCGAAATCCACAAAGCCCCCATCCTCTTCGCCAACCAGGAAAAACCCGCAAAAAAAGCCGAACCCAAAATCGCCAAGACCAATACCAACTACAAATTGCCTTCCATCCAACTCCTTAAACAAGGTGAAGGCAGCCACAAGCTCGATGAAGATGAACTAAAAAAGCGCGCTCGCGCCATTGAAGAAAAGTGTCACGAATTCGACGTCGAAGGCCGCGTCACCCAAATCAATCCCGGCCCGGTCGTCACCACCTTTGAATTCAAGCCCGAAGCCGGCATCAAATACAGCCGCATCATCGGCCTCACGGAAGATCTCTGCCTCGCACTTCAAGCCGAATCCATTCTCATCGAACGCATTCCCGGCAAATCCACCATCGGCATCGAAGTTCCCAACGACAAGCGCGAAACCATTGCCCTCCGCGAAATTGTCGAAGCCACTGAATTCAGCAATTCACCCAGCAAGCTCACCCTCGCCATGGGGCGCGATCTTCACGGCCGCATTCGTGTCACCGATCTCGCTTCCATGCCCCACTTGCTCATCGCCGGCTCCACCGGCACCGGCAAGAGCGTCTTCATTAACTCGCTGATGATGTCCATCCTCTATAAAGCCACGCCCGACGACGTCAAAATGGTTCTCGTCGATCCCAAGCGCCTCGAACTCAATCTCTACGAAGGCATTCCTCACCTGATCGCGCCGGTGGTCACCGACCCCAAAGTCGCCTCCAACGTTCTGCGCAACGCCACCAAGGAAATGGAAAATCGCCTCAAGCTTCTCGCACAGCGCGGCGTTCGCAACATCGACCAGTACAATCGCACTTTCCAGAAGCAGCAATCGCTCTCGCTCTTCGACAACACCGTCGAATCCGAACACAAGCCGCTTCCCTATCTCGTCATCATCATCGACGAACTCGCCGACCTCATGATGGTCGACACCAACAACGTCGAAGAGTCCATCACCCGTCTTGCCCAAATGGCTCGCGCCGTTGGTATTCACTTAATCCTTGCCACCCAGCGCCCCTCCGTCGACGTCATCACCGGTCTGATCAAAGCCAACTTCCCCGCGCGCATTTCGTTCCGCGTCGCCAGCAAAGTCGATTCCCGCACCATTCTCGATTCCAACGGTTCCGAATCGCTGCTCGGCAAGGGCGACATGCTCTACCTCCCTGCCGGTTCCGCGCGACTTCACCGCATCCACGGCCCGCTCGTCTCTGAAGATGAAATTTCCGCCGTCTGCGATTTCTGGCGCGCGCAAGCTCCAGCGAAGTACAACGAAGAACTTCTCGAAGCTCCTAAAGATGAAAACGAAAAGACCGGTCGCGACGGTGGCGGCGATTCTGCCGGTGAAGGTGGCGAAGAAGCTGACGACGATCTCTACCAGGATGCCGTGCGCGTCTGCTGCGAAATGGGTCGCGCCTCCACTTCAACTCTGCAGCGCCGTCTCCGCATTGGTTACGGCCGCGCCGCCCACCTCATCGATCTCATGGAAAAGGACGGCATAGTCGGTCCCCCCGACGGCACCCGCCCCCGCGAAGTCCTGAAAGGCCGCAACTGGATGAAGGAATTCGACGACACCCAATCTTAATCCCCACATGTAGCAGCCAATTTCAGCTGGCCATTCGCGCGGACGCCAGAATCCAGTTGCCAACACACCGCCGTTGCGTGCGGAGTCTTTCTTTCCGTCTAGATTTTCTGATCGGCCCAGCCTTTATCCGCCTCCACAGACTGTCATCCCGCTCGGAGAGTCGCGCCTTCTGCGACTCGTAACGGAGCGACTGTCTGGTTTGGTCAACAGGCAATTGCGGCATGCACTCTTCCCCACCCCTGGTAGCCGCTAAGCCATCCATTTACTCACCAATTAGCCATCTCCAACCATTCCTTCTCCGTTAACTGTACCTCCGTGCAGGTAATGGACCCACTTAGTACCCTCGAACTTTCCACTGCCCATAAATCCTTCTCCCGGTCAGTAGTTTCTCTCACCGGCCCCACTCACACTCAGACCGTATGAACTACCGGCCTTGCTGCTCCTTTATCCAAATGGCACGATTCGCGGCACCTCCGCGCGCCATCCAATCCTTGGCGGGAATTTTTTGGGCTCAATTCCTCTTGGTCGCCACCATTCTATTAACTAGCGGTTCCCCTGCTGCTTTCGCGCAAAGCATGGAAGTCACGCCAACTCCGTCCAGCACCAGCTTCGGTAGCGTTCCCCTGGGCACCACCAACACCCA
>DASXBH010000226.1:0-2260 GCA_036491775.1 Candidatus Acidiferrum sp. | reverse complement strand
GTAGGAAATGTTGAGGGTGTAAGTCCCCGGAGCAAGACTGGAAATGAGAAACTGCCCCTGCGAATCCGAAACTGCCGACGGTCCGTTCTGCGCCAGTTCTACGCGCGCGCCGGGGAGAACGGCTCCCGTCGAATCCTTGACGGTCCCAGACACAGCACCCTTATCGGCTTGCGCCATCATGGCCACGACGCTGCAGTGAACGAGAAGCAACACGCAGAAGTAACGAAAAGTGTGCACGAGAGACCTCCCCCAGTAAGGTGGTCCCCATTTATAGGGAGTGAATGTTAGCGGATTGTGAGTGCCCTGTTACAGAGCGGTTAAGTTTACGTTAACGTTTTTTCAGGTTCCTTCGCCAGGCAAAGAGAAAGCCTGATACCCGATCGGGCGTCAGGCTGTCGAAATCAGTGTGCTGACTCGGTTAACTGATTTAGTGCGGCTCTTTTTTAGTGCGGCGTAAAGGGCGTCCAGCGCAGCCCAGCGGAGACAGTGCAGCTGCAATATTCGCGCTGGATCGGATAGCGTTCCGCTCCGTTGTATCTCGCTCTTGAGCCTCAACAATTCCGAGGCTTGTGACCCGATCGTGCGTTTCCTTGCACAGGATTCCTTCCTGCTTCAGAGCCTCGCAGCAGGGGCGCGCCGGGCTGCGGAGTTCAATGCCGATCCCTTCAACGCCACTGAATCACCCTCGTGATTCGCTCGAAAGCCCGTCAATCCGCCGGGCGGCGTAAAGCTGCGCGGGATATTTGAGGACGTTGGAGAATTATGGTCCATTTATGGTCCAGTAATTGTTTCCGAGAGCTCTCTTAACGCTTCAGGGAGCCATCCGTGTCGCGTAGTTTCAGTTAGTTACAGCTAAATGCGTTCCTGTCACGGCAGAGGCCGCGAGTTCGAATCCCGTTGTTCCCGCCGCTGGCTCTGCCGCTCAACAGTTGAGTCGTTAACCTTCCAAGAGCTTGGGATGGATTTCTCGCAACCATGCAATGGCACCGTCCTTCAACTCGTTCGCGAGGCTTACCATTGCAACCAGTTCCTGGTCTGATACGGCACCAGCAACGTCATAAACTGATTTGTTCCGCTTGTTGTTGAAGGTCTTGAACTTTTGAACGATCTTTGCGTTGGACTTTAGCGTCAGTTCGACGGACTCGATTGTTTTGACGTGATGGCCGGCTTGCGTGACGGTGCGATGGCCAGTGGCACGCAGTGCCATCGTGGCAATGCAAAGCGCCGCGTTGAAAGCGGCAATGAATCGAAGATCGGTCGATACTGCTTCGACCTCAGCATCGGCGAGACTGCGCTCCACAATTCCTCGCAGACTTCTGATTTCATCCGGACTTGTCGGTTCCCGCCTTAGCCAGCCGTACTCCACTTCCAAGCTCATCGTCGTTTCCCACCAAGAATACCTTTTGGCCTTTCACAACGGCGTTCAAGAAGTGATTTCCACTAGCAATCTTCGACTTGAATTCTCCGACGGAATATACGGTCGGGTTGATGGGACGGCCGATGCTTTTTTCGATTGCTTCCAATACCTTGTCTACGGTGCTCGCGGAGCCCGTACCAAGCCGTTTCCGCTGCTTGCGGTCGCCGCGTCAAAAAGATCGCCAGATGTTTCATTCGCCACGTCTCTATCACAATGCAAACCCCAATCCCATTCGCATCCCGAGCCTCGAAGACCATGCTGTTTTCGTGAAGGATTGAGTCGGATCGATCCTCAGTTCGCAGCCAGATTATGATCTTGGTCGCCCATGCGAGAATATGGCATGATCCTGCCGAAAGGACGTTTTATGCCTTTCGCACAGCCCGCTCCAACCGGCCAAGTAGCCAGCGTCTCTGACCGGCAACTCCGCGCGATCGTCGACACGATTCCAGGGCTTGTTTGGCTGGCGCGCGTCGACGGCGGCGCTGAGTACGTGAATCGAAGATGGCTGGAGTACACGGGACTTTCGCAAGCGGACGCCGGCGGATGGGGATGGACCGCCGCAATCCATCCCGACGACCTAGACCGGCTGACCAATTATTGGCGAAGCGTACTGCAGTCCGGGGTTCGCGGCGAAACGCAGGCGCGGCTCCGCCGTTTCGACGGCGAGTATCGATGGTTCATGTTTACGGCAGAACCCGTACGTGACGAATTGGGCGCTGTGACGGGCTGGTGCGGCACGAACCTCGATATCGACGACCGGCGCCGCGCGGAAGACGCGGTCCGCGCGAGTCAGCACGAACTCAGCTTAATCATCGACAACATTCCTGGTTTCGTCTGGTGTGC
>DASXBH010000225.1:0-6023 GCA_036491775.1 Candidatus Acidiferrum sp. | reverse complement strand
CCCGACCAGGTCGGAAAGGTTTTGCGGCTCAATGCCGCAGTATTTCAAGTGCTCGAGGTACTGATTATCGAGAGAGAACTCGCGGACTGGGGTGGCCATACGAGTCGCTCCTTTCTCGCCAGATGGAGTCGAAACTCCAAGATTGGCGCAGCAAGCAGGGGGAAGAAACTACGCTGTGGGGGCATCGATGTCAAGTTGGGAGGTGTGGGTAAGAGGCGGTTATTCGTGGTGGGACCCAAGCCGGATCTCTCGCTGCGCTCGGGATGACAGGTGTTGAGGGATTGGTCAGATTCAGGCTGGGCATAATCTATCGTGTCCCTACGGAACGCGCGAATATTTGGTCGATGGTGTTTTCGAGTAGGCGATGACGAAGAGAATGCCTAAGGAAAAATCGGTGAAGGAGAAGAGCAGGTCGCGGGGATTGGTGCGGTGCTGGAGCACGAGAATAACGATGGCGGGAGCGTAGGTAAATTTTTCGACCATGGAAGGAATCATCATGGGACGGAATCGAACTGGGTCGGTGGCGATAAGGCAGAAAGCGATTTGCCAGGCGAGCGCGAGTCCGACGAAGCCGTAATAAAAGCCAGGGTGTGTGAGCGGTGGAGGATCCTTGCGGCCGATGAGATCGAACATGAAGTACAAGGGAAGAATGACGAGGAAACCCCAGATCCCCGCAATCCAGAAAACAACTTTAGCGAATTTCATGGCACGCCTCCCGAACGGCACCGATACAATCTCTTAGTAAATTCCGTGTAGAAATCTGCGACAGAGAATTTAGTGAGAGCGCGTAATCTTTGCAAGCTGGTTGGGTAATCGTGGGAATTAAATACGTAGAGAAGAAAAAAGTGCGCAGGCGCAAGGTGTGGCAAAAAGAGGAATTGCGTTATGGAAAAAGATAAGTCGCTGATAGCGGTGAGCTAACGGACTAGAGCGAAATTAGAGCGCGAGGTGGAAGGGTTCGTGCACAAGTAGCCTCACCTGCCCGATATCTGAGGAGGCTATGGTGATGATGCGCAAATTAATGATTTCCACTTCGCTTGGCAGCATGTTGCTGCTCGGCGCGGCGGGAGCATACAGCTTTACCCCGCAGGAACCGGGTACCGGTGGTGGCTCGCACGGTCAATCGCAGCAAGCGACCAAGTCGGTATCCGGGAAAGTAACGTCGATTGGAGATGCCGGAAAGTCGTTCGCGATGGAAGTGAATGACGGCGGCAGCAAGAAGACGATGCAGTTTACGGTGGATAAGAACACGCAAGTGCAGGGGCAAGTGAAGGCTGGAACGATGGTAGTGGTGGAATACCAGCCGGCGGACGGCGGGCAATTCCTGGCTGTCAGCGTGTCTGCACAAAGCTAAGGAACGTTAACGGACTTTGGCGCGACTAAATTGTCGTAGCCAACAATGGGCGGAGCCACTGGGAAGTTCCTGGAGACTCCGCCCTATTTTTTTGTCTGGGGCGTGGAACGGGGTGGCATCGGTAACGATCTGAAATTCCGCATTAGATTCCGCATTATGTATGGGAAAGTTTGGGACTGGGGCACGATAAGTCGCGATATGTCGTGCCCCTAGGGTATGGGATATGCTTGCGCGGACGAATGGGTTCGCACGCGCAAATTGGGGACCGCACATTAAATCGAGTACGGGTCATCCTCAATACTGAGGCCGCAACTATTCGGAGCGAGACGAACGGAGCCAGCCGCAACTTATGAGCATCGTGGATATGATCGTTGGAAAGCCGCTGAAGACCTCGGAAGAGCGTGGCGAACAGATTGGGCCCGGGCCGGGCGTGGCCATCTTCGGACTGGATGCGCTGAGTTCAGCGGCATATGGGCCGGAAGCGGCATTGACGCTGCTGATTCCGTTGGGTCTGATGGGCGTGCAGTTCATCGTACCGATCAGCTTTGCGATCATTACGCTGTTGATCATCGTGTATTTTTCCTACCGGCAGACGATTGCCGCGTACCCGATGGGCGGCGGCTCGTACACGGTGGCGCGGTTTAATTTGGGCGCGTTTTGGGGACTGTTGGCGGCCTCCGCCTTGTTGGCGGATTACATTCTGACGGCGGCTGTAGGAATTTCTGCAGGAGTAGGCGCGCTGACATCCGCAATGCCGAAATTGTTGCCGCACACTTTGTCCATCTGCCTGGGCATTCTGGTGGTAATCACAGTCATCAATCTGCGGGGAGTAAAAGACGCGGGCGTCGCGTTCATGGCGCCGACGTATCTGTTTGTCGGAACGTTGTTGATCTCGATTGTGGCCGGCATTGTAAAAACGGTGTTGAGTCACGGGCATCCGATACCGGTGGCGCCATTGCCGCAACCACCCCCGCAAGTGGCGGTGGTGACGTACTGGTTGCTGCTGCGAGTATTCGCGAGTGGGTGCACGGCGTTGACCGGGGTGGAAGCAGTGAGCAACGGAGTGAAGGCGTTTCGCGAACCTGGGGTGAAGAACGCGCAACTCACGCTGACAATCATCATTGGAATATTGGCGATTCTGCTGGCGGGAATTTCGTATCTGGTGAGAGCGTACGGAATTGTGGCGACGGATCCTGGGGCGCCAGGCTATCAAAGCGTGTTGTCCATGATGATCGGTGCAGTGTTTGGCAAAGGTACGTTTTACTACGTGTCGATCGCGGGAATTTTATTGGTGCTGTCGCTTTCGGCGAACACGGCGTTTGCGGATTTTCCAAGATTGTGCCGTTCTATATCGCAAAACAATTACCTGCCGCACGGCTTTGCGCAAAGAGGGCGGAGGTTGGTGTACACGCAAGGAATCATCGTGCTGGCGATCCTGTGCGCGTTTCTGCTGGTGGTATTTGGCGGCGTGACGGACCGGCTGATTCCATTGTATGCGGTGGGTGCATTTCTGGCGTTCACCTTATCGCAAGCCGGCATGGTGAGGCACTGGTGGAAAAACCGCGGCCCACACTGGAGAAAATACGCGCTGATAAACGGGTTGGGCTCGTTCGTCACCGGCATAACGGTGGTCGTGGTGCTGATTGCGAAATTCGTGGAGGGTGCCTGGATAACATTGCTGTTCATACCGCTGACGATCTTGGCGTTTCGCGCGGTGCGACGGCACTATCACAACGTGGCGGTGGCCAGCCGTTGCACGGTGCCGCTGGAATTGAGGAAAAAAGAAGAAACGCCAATCGTGATTGTGCCTGTAGAGCGCTGGAGCGCGATCACCAAGCAGGCGCTGGAGTTTGCGGCGCACTTATCGGATGAAATTGTGGCGGTGCACGTGGAACCCGGAGAACATTCGACATTGTTGCAGGCCGACTGGGAGCTGTATGTGGCGACGCCGTATCGGGAGTTAGGAAAAAAGCCGCCGGAATTAAAGATCCTCGCATCGCCGTACCGGTTTGTGGTGATTCCGGTGGTGCAGTTCGTGTTGAACATGGCGGAAAAGCAGCCGGACCGGAAGATATTGGTGGTGATTCCGGAGTTTGTGGAAGATCGCTGGTACGAATACTTCCTGCACAACCAGCGAGCGCGGTTGTTGGAATGGACATTGCTGGCGCGAGGAAACAAGCGCATCTTTTCGGTCAGTTCGCCTTACTACATCAAAGCGGGAGAGAGGGGCAAAACTGCGGTGGAGAGGCGCGAAGGCACGGAGAGAAGCAGCGCTTAACCGGCGTTTTGGCTAGCCAGGTTGCGAATGTTTGTTTGAAGGATTCACGGGGACGGACGACAGATATTTTGCGAGCGGAATGGTAACGCTACCCAAGGCGCCGGAAGAGTCTCGCACAAAGATGCGGAGAGTGCGCGCGACGGGAGAGACCTGAATGGGATTTCCCAAGACCAGTCCGGACTTCATGTAGAAATCGTATTCACTGGGCTTCAGATGTAAGTCGACGTGCTTGTGATCGGCGGAGAGAAATTCGTCCGCAGAGCCGAGTTGGCAAACGAGCAGGTCCAGAGCGGCGAGGTGTGCTCCATCGCTTTCGTGGAATAGCAGTTCGCTGGGTTCGACGCGAACGAAAGTTCTGAGCAGGTGGGAAGAAGAGGGCCCTTTGGCTGGCAACGTGACGCGAAGATTAAGACTGGTGGAATCGACGCGCATTCTGGCTGCTTGGGCAAGATTGGTTTGCATCTCGCCAAGGCCATCGCTGGAATCGGCGTAGGCGAAATAACCTTCCCGGTAGCGCAGGTGTAATCCCGGAACGTTGAGACGCAATTTCAGGCGATGGAAGGAACCATCCCATTGATTGTGACTGGGGTAAAAGCCGAGGAGGTAGGTGAGTTCGGTGTCTTCAATGGCGCGGCGCACGGAACCGGCGACATCGTTGTTGCCATAGAAGGCGCGGCCTCCGGTGCGATCGGCGAGAAGATTCATGGCGTCCCACTTGGCGTGGCGCCCGAAAAATGCGCCGTGCGAACCGGAGATGGAAATGCCGACCGCGTCGACCGGATAGATGGACATGTTGACGCGGTTTAGTGCACGAGCGGCACGTTCAATTTCGGATGCGTTGGAATGGGGATCTGCACTGGGCGGCGGCAGTCCAAAACCACCATAGCCCGCCATGAGAGGGAAAGTGCCGGAAACCCAGACGAGGCTTTTTCTGCCGGAGATGAAGGCCACGTGATTGGCGATGGAGAGGAAGGCGTTGGTGGTGTCGCCGATACGGGTATCGAGGGCATCGTCCATCGTAGTGCGGGTGGATGCAGACCGATCGCGATTGGAAGCCGGGCCGGGAACACTCAAGTTGGTGTCACCGGCAGGAGTAAGAGCAGATCCGCGGCTGGTGGAAGCGTCGAAGGCGCGAGAGGAATGAGGCTTGAGGCGATCCATGGCTTGCAGCAGAGCCTGGGAGTCGCGGGTGAAATCCTGAAGGATGTAGAGCTGATCATCGAGAAAATAGAGTGCGATGTATTCGTTGGGTTGGCGATTGCGGAGAAGTTTGAGGACTTGGGATTTTGCGTAGACCTGATCTTCGAAGGAAGTATTTAGAGAATCGAGGAGAATTACGCTGACGGCGGAACTAGAACCATCTGGTGCTTCGCGGTTGGTAAAGACGTTGGGAGGCAGGGCTGGTTCAGGAGATGCGTTGGAGGAGGAAGCAGGCGAGAAGATGGCGATTTCCTGTTTGGTGTCTTCGTCGACCAGGGAGAAATCTTCTTTTTTGAGTCCGAAGACAGGCTGACCTTTGTGGTCTTCGACAATGACATTGAGCTGGACGAGGTGGGTTGTGGATTTAAGGACGGTAGGGGCTTGTGACGGGGTCTGCGGCTTCTGCGCTTTTTGTGCGGCCAAGGGGATGATGCCGGCCGTAAAAAAGAGGAAGAGGGAAAGTAAAATCAGGGGAAAGGCTGCCTTGGCGTGGGAGTGCCGGGTGATTTGCATAGAGGCTACCAAGCAAATAACTTGCTGAAAGAGGTAGTAGCATACCCCTTTTGCGTGCATAAGAAAACGGGCGATTAGGCGGCTGTAAATCGGGAGTTAGACGGCGGTTTGGAAGGAGCCGTCATTGGCAACATAGCCATAGGCCATGCGGGGAGTGTTGAAGGCGAAGCCGGGGGTGCCGTGCTTGTCAAGGAGGATTAGGCCACCGGTGCCTTTGCCGCGACTGGAAAGAAGTTGAACGGCGGCTTGCGCGGCGCGCGTCGGAGTGGAGCCGGCGGGGCGCAGAAAGTCGGCGGCAGTTTTGGCCATGACAATTTTCATGATGGCTTCGCCGTAGCCGGTGGAAGAGACTCCGCCGGTTTCGAGATCGGCGTAACAGCCGCAGCCGATCAGCGGCGAATCGCCAACGCGGCCGGGCTGCTTGCAGCAGGTGCCTCCAGTGGACGTGGCGGCGAAGAGGCGGCCGTGTTGATCGAGAGCGACGGCTCCCACAGTACCTTGTTCGTGGCCACGATGATGTTCGGCGGCGTGGGAGTCTTTGCTGCAGCGGAGCCAAGCAGCGTGTTCGGCGGGAGAGATGAGTTCGCTAGGATCGCATAGCGGTATGTAATGTTGCGCGGCGAAGCGCTCGGCGCCCTCGGAGATGAGCATCATGTGCGGTGATTTTTCGAGGACGGC
>DASXBH010000224.1:0-5376 GCA_036491775.1 Candidatus Acidiferrum sp. | reverse complement strand
CGAACTCGCGCTTGGAAATCCACATGCCCTGCTTTTGCAGGTCTGTCCCATCCAATCTTTTTGTCCAATGGGAAAGGGCACGATCACCACGTTTCCGCACATCGGCAACGATCGCACCGGCAATTCCCTGAGCGTCGCGATCTTGCCTTTCTCGCAGACGTGCCAGCATGGCTTCTGTTTTTGGCGCGAGCTTCAGGATTCTCATCAGAACACAATCTTGTTTAGAGGATATTCCACAATGCCCTCAGCTTTTGCCGCCTTCAATTTTGGCAGAATCTGCCGCACCACCGCCTCTTCAATGATCGTGTTGACCGCCACCCAGTTTGAATCGCTCAATCCGGAGATCGTCGGGTTCTTGAGCGCCGGAAGCACCGACAACACCGTGGCCAGGTCATCGCGCCTTACATTGAGCATCAGCCCAACACGAGTGGCGGCGGCAATCGCTCCTTGCAGCATCAGCACCAGATTCTCTGCCTTTTCGCGTTTCGCCGAATCTTCGGCGGCTTGACGATTGATGATAAAGACCGTCGAAGATTCAAGTACCGTATCCAAAATCCGCAAGCGATTGGCCCGCAACGAAGACCCCGTTTCTGTCACTTCCACGATCGCGTCGGCCAATTGCGGCACCTTCACTTCCGTAGCACCCCAGGAAAATTCAACATGGGCTTTCACGCCGTGCCTCGCCAGGTATTTTTCCGTGATGCCCACGACCTCAGTGGCGATGGTCTTGCCTTCCAGATCACGCGGTTCGCGAATGCTGGAGTCCTCCGGCACCGCAAGCACCCACTTCACGCGTGCCAACCGCTGCTTAGCGTAGACCAGTTCAGCCAATTCAATTACGTCTGCTTGCGTTTCGACCACCCAATCGTGGCCTGTGATGCCCGCGTCGAGCGCACCCGAAGCCACATAGCGCGCCATTTCCTGGGCGCGGACCAACAAACAATTTATTTCGCCATCATCGATGTTTGGTACATAGCTGCGCGAACTGATTGTCACTTTCCAACCGGCCCGGCCCAGCAGATCGATGGTCGCATCCTGCAGACTTCCTTTTGGAATCCCCAACTTGAGCAGACTCATTCTGTCCCCTTTTTACCGTAGACATCCTCCGTGGAGAACGCCCGCTCCGCGATCACTCGCGTGGCGCCATCTTTGTCTAATTCGCGGAAAAAACAACTCCTGTAACCTTCGTGGCAAACGCCCGGTCCTAGTGGCTCGACATGAATCAGCACGGCATCGGCATCGCAATCGATGCGCAGGTTCCTCACCTTCAGCACATGGCCGCTGGTTTCACCTTTCTTCCAAAGTCGATTCCGGGAGCGGCTGAAGAAGTGGACTTCACCCGTGCGCTGGGTTGCTTCCAGAGCTTCCTGGTTGACGAAGCCCAACATCAGCACCTCTCCATTGCGGTAGTCCTGAATCACGGCCGGAAGGAGGCCGCCCATTTTTTCGAACGCGAGTTGCATCAAAGTCTCCCCAAAAACAAAAAACCCGCCGGAGCGTTGCGCGCCAGCGGGCTGATTAGTGCTCTGTAAGAAGCTCTACGCAGACCACGACGGGCGCGGCAGGAAACCGTGATGATGGTGGTGTCGATGCGCCCGGTGAATCATGACTGCTCCAAAATACACAATTTCACGCCAGGTCGAGCATGGAAAAAACTGATGCATGAAACCTGAAATGCGGAAGTCGGAAAGCCCGGGGAGGCCGCTTACCCCGTATAGTTCACAGTCATCAGGAGGTGCACAGCCACCCCATACTTGCTGTTGGGCAGCTTTTCCACGCGTACGATCTCGCCCACATACTCGCAATTCATAGGGTCATGTGCGGAACTGAAAGGGAATGTCACGAACACCCGCATACCTTTGTAATACTTTTCGCGGCGAGAGGTGAAGTAGATTCCCTCTTTGGAGGCGTTGATGCTGACCGGAAGATCCTCAAAGTGCTCGTCTTTGGGGTCGGATGGGCGCACCCGCAGAGGCCGCGCAATTTTGGCGCGACGGCTGCGTCGCTTCTGGGCGAACTGTTGTTCTAAGGTTTCCGACATGCGTGCAAACTCATGTAACGATGTATCTTCTATGATTCGGGGCGGTGCGTGAAACGTCAAGACGGTGCGCCGAATCTGATACTGTCGAGAGCGCTATGACTCAAAGCGGGGGCGTTTATGACTGAAAAGCTTCAGAAACCAGATGCGGATTGGAAGAAGGAACTCACTCCCAACCAATATTATGTGACCCGTCAAAAAGGCACGGAGCCACCCTTCACCGGCGAATACGAATCGACGGAAACGCCAGGCACGTACAAATGCGTTTGTTGCGGACAGCCGCTTTTCCGCTCAGAAGCGAAGTTTCATTCCGGTTGCGGTTGGCCGAGTTTCACAGCTCCGGCTAAGCCAGACCTCGTGGAAGAGGATGCCGATCATTCGCACGGCATGGTTCGTACCGAAGTGCGTTGCAGCAAGTGCGAAGCACATTTAGGACACGTATTCGACGATGGTCCCGGTCCCACCGGCCTGCGGTATTGTATCAACTCGGTCGCGATGAAACTGGATAAAGACGCGCAATAGCTGACAAGCTAGCGCCTTGTCCGGTTACACACGTTCCCCGCTATGGACTTCTTCGAACCCAACTTCAACCGGGGTTTTATCGTTGCTAGATGATACCGGCCAAAAAGCGCGGATTGTTCTTAGGCTGCGGGGCAGGAGCAGGCTACGAGCTCGGCAGCGATTGGATCGCTTTCCTTCATCCACGCTGCAAGCAGCAACACCTTGTGTCCCGTAGGATAGCGGAATATGTAGTAGACGTTTGCGACGCCATCAATTTCGTAGAAACCGGGCCGACGCAGGTCAGGGCGCCCCAAATACCCGGCGTTGAGGAGCAGGCGAAGTTCTGTCAATTGCTCCGGAGAATGACTCCGAAGGTCCTCTATCGCAGGCGGTATTTTCTGAATATTCAACATTTGCATACTCTTTCTCATCTTAACCAGCATAGCGTGCCCTCAGTAAGTAAGACGTAAAACCTAGCCAAATGTTTCATGAACGGAACTAGCCCTAATGGATTGGCTCGGCGGTAAAATTAACTCGTTTTTCTTCTTCCTCCCTTTAGATGCAGTCACTTACACGGCTGATGTATTTTATCTGGATTCTTGACAAGTTCTTTACATCTCAAATCGTATGCTTAATGTCAGCGCAGCACCGCGGCATCGAGGCAGGGAGATCCGTCAACGGTGTGTCGTTGCGCAAGCGTCTTGGTTGCAATCCCTACCAAAAATGTGTCATGCACAATGTTCGTCGAGAAATTGATGGAGATAGCCTGCACCTAAGAAGGTACATTTCAGCGGAATCACGACATTTTTTGATGTACTCAAAAGCGCGTTCGGAAAAATGTGCACGGGATCCTGAGCAACGGAGCCCGTGCTCGGGCAAAGTGTGAGCTGCTGCTAGTATGTGGCGCAGAAAATTCCTGGTTAATGAAATTGATTGTGGGGCGTTCCCAGAACCATCGAGAAATTTTCTGGTGAAGTGGCGGTTACTATCTCGACTGCTACTTGCGCTCAGTTTTTTTCCTTGGCATAGTTAGAAAGTTCTCAACATAGAGGCGTACTGTGGCAAAACCAGTAATCAAGGCCCCCAGAAAATCGGTTCGCGATGAAAAGTCGGAATTCGGTAAAGACCGTCGCCGCCGTCACCATCACTTCCTGGTCACTGTGAACTATGCAGATGGCGAGACCTTTGGCCGCGTCTATACGGATAAGGATAAAGCTTCGCGGTTTGCCGAGCGGCAGCGCCGCTCACCAGTCGTGAGATCTGCGAGGGTTTCGCAGGTTTCCTGAAGGGCACGCGCGAAAACAACGCTTTGCGCGATGTTTGAAATTTGCCGGGGAAGCGTGCTATAAAAGTCTAAGAGCGGCCTTAGTATAGTGGTAGTACGGAACCTTGCCAAGGTTCAGGTGTGAGTTCGATTCTCATAGGCCGCTCCATCCCCTCCTCATTCCTACCAAAAATGTGACGCAATATTTCGTAAGTCCCGCGATTCCATTGGTTTTTGGCTTTGTTTTCCCGTTAAGATTCGTCCCACAGACTTGCGCTTAATGAGACTGCGGCACAGCTATGGGATGACTGCCCGGTCAGCCGGCAACCGGTTGCGCTGCGTCGCGGCCGTTTGCAGCTTGTTCGTAGTCTGCGAGTCTTGCCCCACCGGCCATGTCTGGGCGCAATCAACTCCGGAGCCTCAACTAACGGATCAGAAGAAAATCGGGCGCGAACCAAGCCCCGGGATGTATGTATCTCCAGACGAACAGCATCCCGCGGTTGCAATTCCCATCTGGCGGCAAAGTAATCATCAAACGTACGTATCCGTAGGTACCGAGCGGTCCTTCATCGGCGCGGCGATGACATTGGCGTCCGCGCTAGTGGTCATCGACTATGACCCTAAAATCGTCCAGTTCGCAGCTATCAATCGAGCGCTGCTGGCGGCCAGCCACAACCGGGAGGACTACCTGACACTGCGCCTGCTTGCACCAGTGGCAGTTTGGGCGGAGCGCGGAAGGGAAGTCAGTGCCGAAGATGCGCAGACCCTTCGTGACGAAGAATCCTGGAAGTTCTGGAAGGAAAAGGTGCGGCAAAATACAGGCTCCTGGTCCTCTGCCTTCGGCAACCTTAATAAGCCTGCTGACGCCCCAGACGCACCATTCGCACGGACCAACTACCTCTTCGATGACCAACTCTTCCGTCATCTCCGCGACTTGGCAAAGAGCGGCCGCATCTGGACGCGAACCCTCGATCTCCGAGACAAGGCTGCGGTGCATACGCTTTGCGAAGACCTGCAGGCCAAAGGGTTAAAGCTGGGCATCGTGGATACCTCAAACGTGCCCGACGAATCCGAGGCTGGCGCTGCAACTGCCGGTCAATACATAACGTGGTTTGCAAAATACGCTGGCGACGGCGCTCTTTTTTTGAACACGGAAAGGGCGAATAGACACTCGGACACATACTGGAGCTACTACGCCTTCACCTATAGAGCGGTAAAGACCAAAGACGCGAAGACCATCACGCGCTGGTACCAAAAGGAAATCGCAAAGTTACAGTCCGATTCCCAAACACGAGCGGTCATCGACGATCCTGACGTGGTAGGGAATTAAGTCACACATTTACAACTGCCGGAAAAATTTCCTCAGGCTTCGCAAAATCTCTTGTGAAACTTCGTTAAATTCTCGCTAGAATTCGCGAAGCAGGCCTTGACTCCATGAAAACAGAGCGAATCGCGGTAGGCAGCACTCGGCTACCAAAATTAAATGCCGTGCGTGAAGCGGTTGTTGTGTTTGGCTCAATGCTGGATCCGGGCGTTATCTTCGAAGTGAACGGCTACGAAGTGGAGAGCGGCG
>DASXBH010000223.1:0-2807 GCA_036491775.1 Candidatus Acidiferrum sp. | reverse complement strand
CTACCGATACGTCCCGCGCGTCAGCAAATCCGTAACTTCCTCGCTCTTCAAATACCGTAACGGCGCCGCCGGCTCCGTTCGCTGCGTCACCTGCACCAATCCCAACAGCGTCGCGCGCTGTGTCCGCGTCATCTCCCGGCTCAGCATCACTCCCGTACGCTCTACCGCCACAAACGCCGGCCCCTGCTCTCGACTCTTTCGCCTTTCCTTAAATGTTGCCACCACCCGCGACGCCGGCACCACCGGCATCGTCGCGCCTAGAAAAATTGCCTGGCACGGATACAAAACACCCCCACTCAAAATCTTCCGCGAAACCGCGTCTGTTCCTAAAGCGTGCACCTCATCGATATCCGGGAATTGCCATTTCGTCGAACTCGCCATCGTCCCCAGCGCTTCCGTATCCGGTTGCGGCACGCGCCGCGGCGTTATCATCAGCCGCCGCTCCACCTCCTTCAGCAATTTCTCGGCGCTCTCGCAATCCCGCCCGCACACTACCAATCCATGATTTCCCAGTATCAAGATGTCTGTTTCCGGCACTCCCGCTACCGCCTTTTCAATCTCCCGCGCCAGCGGAATTCCCGACGCCGCATACGGAATCCACTTCCAGCGTAGTCCCGCCAATCGCTCTCTCACCTGTTCCGGCCCGTCCATGCGAATCGCCCACGCGATGGTGTTGATCGAATGCACGTGAATCACTACGCGATGCAGCAGCACTGCATGCATCGCCGTCTCAATCGAGGGCGCAGCCTCGTCCTCCCCATTGTTAAACTCCGATAGCTCCGATCCGGCCTCCACAAATCTCTTCACTTCTGCCAAATCCAGCCGCACGAACATTTCTTCGTGCATCGCATGCGCCAGCCATTTCCCCGACGCCTTGATCCACAGCGAGCCGTCAATCTTTATCGAGGTATTTCCATTACTGGCCTGCACCAGCAGCGGATCATTCCCTACGCGCGCTGACAGCTCGCGCAGGCTCAACAGCTCTGTGTGCTGCAGCCCTGGCACAAACTTCGCGACCGCGGATTCCCTCAGCATCAAGCCCCCCTCTGTTCATGGCTGCTGCGCGGTTTGCTTTTCGCCGCCAGAACCGGCAGGGGATTCTTGGCCGCCTGCTTCACTCGCGAATTCAGTCTCCGGCTCCCGATCTTCATCGAAGATTTAAAAATTGATCCCACCGAAAGTACTCCGCCAAGTTTATGCGCCGCCACTGCCGCCAATCCCATCGACGCGATGCACCCGCACGAAGAACAATCCGGATTCCCCCCAAACTGGCACGGTGTGATCTTCGTAACCAAATCAGCCGACAACGTCTGCGTCGTCAGCGCGAAAACGCATTCCTGCGGACTGTGCGGCGGCGACGCTAATTGCCGAATCACCGCTTCCGGCATATCCAATTTCGGATACCGTTTCCGCAACACCATCATCTCTTCGATCACCCGCCCGCGCTCGTCCCGCGTCAGCATTTCCGGCATTTGATCCCCAACTTGCGGCGTGAACAAACTGAACCAGACCTTCTTTATCTCTGGCCGTGGCGTCCAGAATTCCAGAAACTCCGCCAAATACCCCGGCCTCTTCATCATTTGCCCGGTCACCGTGCAATGCACTGTCACCCGCTGTCCCACTATGTTTTTCAGAATCCGTTCATAGGTCGCCGGCGCTCGCCGCGCATCATGCTCTGGTTGCAATCCATCAATCGACACCACCACGTGCAGTCGCTCCAGCGCCGCCCAGTTCGGCCCCATCGTCCGAAACGCGCTGGTCACCACCTGCACGTGAATCCCGCGGCCCACCAGCAGCGGTATCAGCGTTTCCAGTTCGCGGAATCGTACCAGCGGATCCCCGCCCACTATCGACAAATGCAGTGGTTTTAGCCGGTCCACCACTTCCAGCACTCCATCCACCAACTCCTGCCCGCGGCGATCGTTCAGTTCACGCAGCGTTTTGCCCCCTCCCAGATGCGCTGGCTCGTACGCATAGCACCCCGGGCACTTCAAAGGACATTCACGAGTGATTTCTATCGAAAGTGAGGGATGCTCTCCATTCAGCAGTTTTCCCCAAGCCTGTAATATCTGAGAGGTATACACGGAGCGATGGCCCCCTTTTCGGACCGAAGCTCAGGCTATGCTGGAATGCCGCGCCGCGCAATGGTCATTATTAACGCGCGACTGTGGATATATCGAAACCTGCGTCCTTGCCCTCACGAATTATTATTTTTTTGCCCTTTGGACTCCCGCCCTCTAGCACGCCTTGTCTCGTTGATCTTCGCCACGGACTAGGCGTTCCGTCCCGAACCTGTAGCTCACGCCTTCAGGCCTGAGGCCTGCCAATCCGCGGACGCAAATTCCGACCCTGGGGTAAACGTTCATTAGCGCCGCCATCGCGGCATCTGTCGAAGAAAGGGCCAAATGATGAAACGGGGCGTGGTCCGGTCGAGATGCGTGGAGGCACGATAAATCGTGCCCCACCGCAACACTCACTAACTCTCCCTCAGCTGTGCTCCGCCCCGACCTCAGCGCCCCACCATCTTCTGCAGTTCTTCCGGATAGCGTGCCCCCTGCGCCGGGATCTTCGCCGACGCGTCACCCAATTCGCGTAACTCCTCGGCCGAAAGCTTCACAGCAACCGCTCCGAGGTTTTCTTCCAGCCGATGCAGCTTCGTCGTCCCCGGAATCGGCACGATCCACGGCTTCTGCGCCACCAGCCACGCCAGTGCAATCTGTGCCGGTGTCGCTTTCTTCTGTTGCGCCACGCGACTGACCAGCTCCACAAACGCCTGATTCGCTTTCCGGTTCTCCGGTGAAAAACGC
>DASXBH010000222.1:0-2986 GCA_036491775.1 Candidatus Acidiferrum sp. | reverse complement strand
CAATGTCGCACAGGACTTCGAACGTGGTCAGTTCGAAATCGTCCTAAAAAGGCAGAACCTCAAAATGAAGATACACGAATATCAAGCCAAGGCGATTCTCGCCCGTTATGGCGTTACTACACCGCGTGGAGAAGTGGCGTACACCAAGGAAGAGGCGCGGGAAGGTGCGCAGCGACTTAAGTCCAACGTTGTGGTGGTAAAGGCGCAGATTCATGCCGGCGGTCGCGGCAAGGGTGGCGGCGTGAAACTGGCGCGGTCGGCGGATGAGGCGGCGGAGATTGCTTCGCAGATTCTGGGCATGACGTTGATCACCCCGCAGACCGGTCCGCAGGGACGAGTAGTGCGGCGACTACTGATCGAAGAGGGACTGGATATCAAGCGCGAGTTGTACCTGGGACTTTTAATTGACCGTGAAAGTGGCCGGCCAGTGTTTATGGCCAGTGCTGCAGGCGGCATGGAGATTGAAGAAGTTGCGAAAGACAATCCCTCAGCGATTTTGCGGGAGCCAATTCATCCGGCGGTAGGGTTGCAACCCTACCAGGCGCGCAAGATTGCCTTTGGACTGGGATTGCCTGGGGAAATGATCGCGGTGGCGACACCATTTTTGCAGGCGTTGTATCGGGCGTTTGTGGATACGGACGCATCGCTGCTAGAAATTAATCCGTGCGTGGTGACTGGCGATGGGAAGTTGGTGGCGCTGGACGCGAAGATGACGTTTGACGACAACGCGTTGTTCCGCCACAAGGAATTGCGCGAGTTGCGCGATTTGGACGAGGAAGATCCGCTGGAAGTGGAAGCCTCGAAGTATGGGCTGAACTACATCAAGCTGGATGGCAGCGTAGCGTGCATGGTGAATGGCGCGGGGTTGGCGATGGCGACCATGGACATCATTAAATACGCGGGAGGATCGCCGGCGAATTTCCTGGATGTCGGCGGAGGAGCTTCGGCGGATCAGGTGAAGAATGCGTTTGGGATTTTGCTGAGCGACCCGGCGGTGAAAGCCGTGTTCATTAATATTTTTGGCGGGATTTTGCGCTGTGACGTGCTGGCCACGGGCGTGGTGGCCGCGGCTAAGGATCTTCACGTGAAGATTCCGATTGTGGTGCGCATGGAAGGAACAAACGTGGAACGCGGTCAACAGATTCTAAGGGAGAGCGGTTTGAACTTCACGATTGCAGACGGGATGAAGGACGGCGCGCAAAAGGTTGTGGCTCTCGCGGGAGGTGCGCGATGAGCGTGCTAGTGAATGAAAAGACGCGCGTGCTGGTGCAAGGATTTACGGGGCGCGAAGGAACCTTTCACGCGCAACAGATGATTGAGTACGGGACGAATGTAGTGGGGGGCGTGACGCCGGGAAAAGGCGGAACGAAGCATCTGGAGCGGCCGGTGTTCAATACCGTCGCAGAGGGGGTGAAGGCCACCGGAGCAGATGCGTCAGTGATTTTTGTGCCGCCACCTTATTCCGCGGACGCTATTTTGGAAGCAGCGGATGCGGGCATTCCGTTGGTGGTGTGCATCACGGAAGGCATTCCAGTGCTGGATATGGTGCGCGTGGCGGAAGTGATTGGGAAGTCGAAGACGCGGCTGATCGGACCGAACTGCCCGGGAATTATTTCGCCGGGGAAGTGCAAGATCGGAATTATGCCGGGACGAATTCATAAGCAGGGACATGTTGGGGTGGTGAGCCGCAGCGGAACGTTGACGTACGAGGCGGTGCACCAGCTGACCGAATTGGGCATCGGGCAGTCGACATGCATTGGGATTGGCGGCGATCCAATTATTGGCACGACGTTCCTGGACGCTATCAAGATGTTCCATGAGGATGCGGATACGCACGCAATTATTTTGATTGGAGAAATTGGCGGAAATGCGGAGGAGCGGGCGTCGGAGTGGATCAAGTTGAACGTGAAAAAGCCGGTCGTAGGATTCATCGCAGGGCAAACAGCCCCGCCGGGGCGCCGCATGGGGCATGCCGGAGCAATTATCAGCGGCGGTCAGGGAACGGCGAAGGATAAATACGCGGCGATGAATGCGGCAGGGATTCGGACAGTAGAAACTCCAGCGGATCTGGGTGCCACAGTAGCCGCGGCACTGAAGTAGAAGTGACTGGGCAGTTTTATATTTGATTTGCTTCGCATTTTTTATAGGAGAGACTCGTGGCAATTGAGCGGACGTTTGCGATTATCAAGCCAGATGCAGTGAAGGCCGGACAGCAGAGCGAGATCCTGTCGCGAATTCATAAAGCTGGATTCAAGATTGTGGCCATTAAGAGTATGCGCTTGACGAAAGAAGAGGCCGGGGGGTTTTACGCGGTGCACAAGGAGCGTCCCTTTTTTGGAGAGCTAACGGATTTCATGAGCTCCGGGAAGATCATTGCGATGGTGCTGGAATCCGAGGGCGCGATTCTCAAGTGGCGCGACACGATGGGAGCTACGGATCCTAAGAAGGCGACGCCGGGGACGATTCGGCACGATCTGGGAACCAGCATTGGGAATAACTGCACACATGGCTCGGACGCTCCAGAGACGGCGGCGTTTGAGATTGGCTATTTCTTCTCCGGCATGGAGTTAATCTAGGAGTTCAGAGGGTCTTTTAGGAACCACAAATTCGCATCGGAAAATTTGCGGTTACCGCTGGGGATTTCGGAGCGTCTATACGGGAGAAGGCTCGACCCCGGCAGCGGGCCTACGTGGAGGTTCCGATGAGGCACAATTCCCGTCGAAGATTTTTGCAATACTCTGTGGGCGCGGCCGCGGCAACCGTTTTGCCCGCGAAGCTGTGGGCACGAGCACTTTCTCCAATTCCTCCTCTAACGCAGAAATTTTCTGCGAGCGATAAAGTCACGTTGGGCAGTACCGGGATCCAGACATCGCGACTGGCGATGGGGACGGGCACAGTAGGCTCCGGCCATCATTCAAACCAAACGGCATTGGGCATCGGCGGATTGTCGGCTCTGCTGCAGAATGGCTACGATAATGGCCTGCAT
>DASXBH010000221.1:0-5552 GCA_036491775.1 Candidatus Acidiferrum sp. | reverse complement strand
CACGCGTTCGGCGAGCGTTTTGAAGTCGCTAACGCCTTGCACTTCGTAATCCGGCAACTCGATGTGGAAATGATTTTCCAGCCGCGAGAGCATATCCAGTGCCTGCAAGCTGTCGATGCCCAGCTTCTTGTAGAAGTCGTCGTCAGCCTTCAACGAGCCGTCCGCCACCTTAAACTGCTTCGCGGCCAACTGCAATATCTCCTGAGTCGTTTGCTCCAATGTGCGCATAGTCCCTAAATTTATCATTCTCCATCGCCGCAGGGAAATCTTCCCGACCCGTCGACAAGGATAGGGCTTTGATTTGCTTCTGACCGGAAATGTGCCTTCCAAGATCCGGAATTTGACTGTCATCCTCTAACCTGTACTAGCCTGCGGAGACAATGAGTTCACAGATTTGGATTGGAACCGTGAAATCAGATTTTTCGACCCAGGACTCACACTAATCGGAAGGCACTGATATACGGAACCCTTCACACATACCCGGTGATGTGAATGTGAAATCCCTACCGCAAGTCCCTGCAAGCTGCCGCCTCACCGAACTGATTCACCCTCGGTCTCGCGAAGAGTACTACAGCAGGATCAGGCCCCGCCGCATGCCAATCGCTACCGCTTCCGCGCGCGAAGACACGCCCAACTTGCCAAAAATCGAGGCCACATGAAATTTCGCGGTGTGCTCAGAAATCTCCAAACGCGCCGCGATCTGCTTGTTTCCCAAGCCTTCTGACAACATGCGCAGCACTTCTTTTTCCCGTGAGGTCAGAGCCTCCAGCATCTCGGTGGCTTCCTCAGTATCCGCCACTTGCGAAGTTCGCGCTCCGACAATCCGTTCGGGATGCAGCACCACCAACCCTTGTCCCACCGCCGCCAGCGCCGCCACCAGCAATTCCGGGCCGACATTCGCGGGCAGAATTCCTCGCACACCAGCCCGTAGCGCTTGGGTCGTCCAGGTTGTTTCGGCGTTTTGTGTCAACAGAATCGTCGCGGATTCCCGCAGCCACTCTTCCCCGCGCAGGCTCTCCAGAAATTCTTCCACCGGCTCGCCGGCCACATCCACCAGGACCACATCGACCTCTTCGTCCGGCAGCTCGTCTTCCGCCCTCTGCAGATCGCTGGCGCTCCCAACCACGTCGACTCCCCGCGTGCTAAGCAAAGCGGAAAGCATCTCCCGCCGCCGCACCGGCTCCGCAATCACGAAGACGCGCATCACGCCGCGATCGAGCCTCCTCGCCGTCCGCGATCTTCCAGTTGCACGCTGACCCGCCGCACGCGCGAATAATCTCCGCGCAGAAACTCCAGCCGCAACAAGAGTCCGTTTTCTTTCTGCAAAGCCGCAGCGAAATCCTCAACCGCAGCGAACGCTCCCGCGTCGGTTCCCAGCAAAATATCGCCAAGCAACAACGATGCATTCGCCGCAGGACTCTCCGGCTCAATTCCCAACACCAGCAGACCGAAGCTCTGCCGGCTCGTTCGCGGTAAACGCACCGGCGTCACCGTCACACCCATCCACTTATTTCGCGATTCCCCCAACAGAAAACGCTTTACGTCGTTGCTGGGAATCGCCAACCCCAGTCGTCCCGCCACCATGGTATTGATCCCGATCACCCGGCCGTTGCTGTCGGCCAGCGGTCCCCCTGAATTTCCTGGCGCCAACCGCACATCGGCCTGTACCCACTCGCGCGAGCCCAGTCCACGCAATGGACCCACCGCGTGCACAATTCCAGTAGTCATCGCTCCCAAAAATCCAAGCGGATTGCCCACCGCAACAGCCAGTTCACCCGCACGCACCCGCGAAGAATCGCCAATCTCCGCGGCATGCAGATCCTTCGCCTCAATTCGCAACGCCGCCACGTCGCGTCGGAAATCACGTGACGTCACTTTCGCGCGAAATTCGCGGCCATCCCACAAGCTGACTTGCACTTGGGAGCCTCGCGCCACATGCGCGTTGGTCACGATCAGCCCGTCGCCAGACCAGATCACGCCCGAACCGCTGCCGCGGCCTCCCGGCTGCACCAGCACGGTGGACCGCCGCAACCGTTCCGCGACCTCTCCCAGTCCTTTGACCTTCATGTTAGCGGCTCCCGTCTGGCCGCTCGCCAACCACGATGCTCACTTCGCGCGGAGCGCCTCCGCGCAGAAACTCCGCTCGCACCGTCTTGCCAATTCCCTCTCCATGCAGATGCGCCTGGACGTCTTCCAGTCGCATTACTGGCTTGCCTTCGATTTTCGTCAGGATGTCGCCGATCACCACGCCCGCCTTGTGCGCCGGTCCGTCGGGCTCTACTTCCAACACCATCGCCGCGGTCTTTTCTTTGCGCTGCAAGGTCTCGCGCAAGCCTTCCGGCAGGCGCACCGGTTGCAGCCCGACGCCCAGATAGCCGCGTGGAATGCGCCCCTTCTCCAGCAGCGCATCGATCACGCGATTAGCAGTTGTCACCGGTATCGCCAGCGCTCCGGCTGGAGCAAATTTTGGCGTTGCCACTCCGACGATTTTCCCTTCGGCGTTTACGACCGCGCCGCCGATGCCGGTACGTTGCAACGCCACATCCAAGCGCACATACGGGGCCACAGCGTCGCCGCCCCACAGCCGCCGCGCCTTCGTTACCAGGCTGACGAAACTCAGCGCCGCCACCGGCCCGCTGGCGCGCGTGCGTCCCACCACCAGCGTCACATTTCCCGCTTTCAGCGCATCGCTATCGCCGAATGCGGCAGGAGCCGCGGTCGCTTCATCGCACTTCAATACCGCCAGATCCGTTGATGGATCGCGTCCCACCAGTTTCGCGCCAGCCGTTTTGCCATCGGGCAACGTCACTTGAATCTCTTCGTCCCGCCTTAGCGCGTGCTCCGCAGTGACGATTATTCCCGGGCGCCAGATCACGCCGCTCGTCGAACCTCTCGCCTCGGTGTGCACCGCCGCCGCGTGTGCCCCAATCTTCTCTGTGGCTTCCGCCAACTCATTTGAAATTGCTAGCCATTCTGCTGACATATCTACTACCTCCGCAGGCAGAATGCCTCATCGGCAGACCCCACCACATCCGCCATTCGGGTAGGTCGCTTATTTTCTTTGTAGTGCCAGCTTGCGCGGAATGTCGATGGCATCCAGCCGGCAAACGGTGTCAATACTGGGAAAAGGCGCAGGCAAACAGCCTAACGCACAACCTTGTCGTCAAAGAACTTGGCCATCAGTTCCAACGCTTCACGCGTCTCCGGCAGTTGGAAGTGATACCAGAAGGCATGCGGCAGAGCTTCGTACACAACCAATTGCGAATCATTGCCGGCGCGAAGCAGCGCCAGGTGAAACAGTGACGTGTTGCCAAGAAGAATGTCGCGTGTGCTGGTTACCAGCAGGCTCGGCGGCATTCCATGCAGGTCCGCATACATCGGAGACAGCACCGGATCGCGCGCATCGGTTTTTGCCGCGTATTCGCTGGGAGGCATCCTGTTCGGATACACCGGCGAAACATCGCCTGGAAATCCATTGAGCGCGAAAAGATTCTGCGAATCGGCCGCACGGCTGAAATCCGCGAGAGTGGAAAACATGCCGAGCGCCCCGGGCAACGGCTGTCCCAGTTGTTTCAGCTTTACCGCGACTTCCGCGGTCAAGATCGCGCCGGCTGAAGTGCCAAATATCCCGATGTTCTGGGGCCTATACTCCTTTAGCAGCTCTTGATACACAGCAACCACATCTTCCACCGCGGCGGGAAACGGATTTTCCGGGGCGAGTCGATAATAGACCGACACAACTTTCAGCTTGGCCAGATTGGCAATCGGCACGCCCTCGATCAGCGACCCCGAATCGGAGTTAAATCCGCCGCCATGAAGATTGATGAGCACGCTCTTGCGGTTTGACTCCGTTGTCTCGAGCGGCGTGATGACGTCGGTACGCACTCCTCCGATCGCCTTTCCTTCGATGTTCACCGGGAATATCCTGCGTGCTTCGGCAGAGTCTTGTGCGCGCCACTTATCCGTGCCCGCGCGGCGCTCGGCAAGCGTCTGCGGCCCATATTTCTGGTGAGCGAGTGACTCCAGCCACTTCTGCGCCTCGGGACTGACCGTAGCAGGCATGGGAACGATGCGCGTGAGCGTCGTGGTTCCGTCGGCATCGATTGAGGAGGAATCCCCAACGGTGTGTGAACACGAGGTCAGGAGGACCGCGGAGAGAAACACGAGAAGAGCAGAGAATGCGCGTTGAAATGGGTTTCGCGGCACAGGTTCTCCTTGGCGAGATTTACTTTACTAAGTGATAGGAACGCGTTCTGCCACCGGAAGGTGCTTCATGGGATCGTCTGTCTCAACAAACCGTCGCAGGCTTTCCATCACCACCGGCCGGTTGAATAATTTACAGAACAATTCGATCTCTTTGTTTAACTCCGCGTAAGGGATCGGCTTCAGAAATTTCTTAGCCGACGAGCGCGTGTCCGCGTCAAACTTCGTCACCTGCTGCGTCATCGAGCGCGCCACCTGCAAAGCGTAGCCTTCTCCGGCGAGATGCGATACCAATCCGAGTTCATGCGCACGTTCCGCCTTGACTGTCCGTCCCGTGAAAAGCAAATCGCGAATGAAGCTGTTTCCAACGTCCCGCCGCAATCGCGGAATTCCGCCAAATCCGGGAATAAGCCCCAGCCGCAGCTCCGGAAATCCAAAACGCGCCATCTTATCCGCAACAATCTGGTCGCAGACCAGCGCCAGTTCCAGCCCACCGCCCATGCACAAACCGTGCACCGCAGCGAACGTCACAAACGGCGCCGCATCAATCGCATCAGCAACTTTGTGGATCCTCTTCAGAAATGCTCGCACGCCAGCCACTCGCTTGTTTTTTGGCAGTGCAAGCGCGCCCTGGTACAACTCCTTCAGATCCGCGCCCGCGCAAAAGCCACCCGGCCTCGCGCTGGTAAAAATGCAAGCACTGGTGATCGGCGTCAGCACGCGAAACGCCGCCACAAATTTCTCCAGCTCGCCAAGCAGCACAGTGCCTATCTCGTTCAATGGCTCGCGGTCCAGCGTCACTTCCACCACGCCGTCGCGCCACGCCCACCGCAGTGCTTTTCCCTGGAATTCTTTCATCAACCAGCTCTCAGCTCTTCGCTCCTACAGCTGCTGCTTGCTTCTGATAAAGTTTCTCAATCTGCTGCTTGTACCGCGCATTAATCGCGTCGCGCCGTAATTTTCCATTCGCGGTCAGCAAGCCGCTCTCCGGCGTAAACACTTCTTCCAAGATCGCGAAATTCCGAATCTGCCGGTAATGCGGTAAATCAACATTCACCAAATCCACGGCCGATTGCGTCGCCTTCGCGTCAACCGCGCCAGTAACCAACGCGCAAAGATATCCGCGGCCGTTGCCAACCACCACTACCTGCTGCGCGCCCGCCAGGTGCAGCGCGATTTTTTCTTCGATGGGTTCCGGCGCAATGTTGTGCCCGGAATTCAGAATAATCAGATTCTTGATGCGCCCACTGATCCGCCAATTGCCATGCAGATTGACTTCACCCTGGTCGCCGGTGTGAAACCACCCATCCTGCAACGCGCGAGCAGTTTCTTCCGGACGATTCCAGTAG
>DASXBH010000220.1:0-11119 GCA_036491775.1 Candidatus Acidiferrum sp. | reverse complement strand
GAAGATAATTTTTCCCTTCGGCGCCGAAGGCGGCTCCGGCGATTCCAGCCACGCCCACTTCTTCAAGAAGAAGTTTTTGCACTTCTTCGGCGGACATACCGGTGTCTTCAATGTTCACCCAGGCGTAAAAAGCGCCTTCGGGAGTCTGACAGCGAAATCCGGGAATGGTATTCAAGCGCTTCACGAAAATATCGCGGCGTTTGCGATACTCGTCGACCATGGCGGGGACGGCATTCGTTGAATCGGCCAGGGCTTCGATCGCGGCGACTTGGGTGAATTCCGCCGTACAGGTAAAGGTGTTGAGCACCAGCATGTCGAGGGCGTCGATTACGTGTTTTTGCGCGATGGCGTAACCCAGGCGCCATCCGGTCATGGCGAAAGACTTCGAAAACCCATCAATGATTACAGTGCGTTCGGGCATGCCCGGAAGAGCCCAGATGGATTTGTATTCACCCTGAAAAAGGATGCGGGCATAAATTTCGTCGGCGATAACCCACAAGTCGTGGCGGCGGGCCAGATCCGCGATTTGTTTCACGACCGATTGGGTAAAAACGGTACCGGTTGGATTATTGGGCGAATTGAAGATCAACATCCGGGTCTTCGGCGTAATTTTGGCGGCGATTTCGGCGAGGTCGGGCTGAAATTGATTCTGTTCGAGGAGACGATACGGAACGGCGGTGGCGTTGAGTCCGCGAGTGAAGGATGGATAGATGGGAAAGCTCGGATCGGGATAGAGAACTTCATCGCCGGGTTCGATGAGCGCCATCATTGTCAACGAGAGTGCCATTTTGCAGCCGGGAGCAACCAAGACCTGTTCCGACGCGACATCCAGATTGCGGGTGCGCTTCAAATAATCCGCGATAGCAGACCGCAGCGCGGGAATGCCGCGCGTGGCCACGTAGCGATCACGGCCATTGGCTACAGCGGCTCGCACCGCATCGACCACCGGCGCGGCGGGATGAAAATCGGGCTCCCCCAATTCCAGATGGATGATGGAGCGGCCTTCTTTTTCAAGATCCTTGGCGCGGGAATAAACGGCGAGAGCGCCTTCGCCCGTCAATTGTGAAACACGCGTTGCAATTTTTGGCATAGCCGGAAAATCATATCACTCTTCGCGGAAGAAATTCCTCACTGCAGGTGACGAACAAAAAGGAGCGCTGCCAGATCGTCGCGCTCCTCTTTGACCGTCATATTGAATTGCCGGCTAGAACGAATACCGCAACGAGAATTGAATCAAGCGCGGCACACCCTTGGTGCTGGTGATAACACCAAAATTAGCCGGGCTTTCCACGTCTGTGGATACGGGATTGGAAAAGTTGGTGTGGTTAAACAAGTTGAAGAAATCCGCGGTGAACCGGATGTTCTGGTGCTCCAGGAATCGGATGTTCTTGATTAGCGAAAAATCCCAGTTCTGCTGGTACGGGCCACGATAAATATTTCTGCCGAGATTGCCGAAGCCAGTCACGCAGTAGTTGGTGTCGCCGGCGCCGCCGTTGCAGATGGCCTGGTTCGCGGCGATGACCGGAACTGGTGTGAAGTTGGCGATGTTCACGTAGCCGTTCAACCGCTGGTGAATGCCGCCGCTGGTATAGCCGCTGGAGATGCTGGCACCCGGAGCAAGTTCCGCACCCAAAAGCGGCGTGCTGCCTGCGCCGAGAAATGCGGTGGCTGCGCCCGAGTCAAAGATGGAGAACGGAGTGCCCGATTGGAAAATGGTGACGCCGCTAACTTCCCAACCGCCGAGGACCGCTTTCTTCACACCTTCGCTGTGCTGAAAGAGAGGCAAGGCATAGACATAGCTGGCAACAAAGCGGTGAGGACGATCGAAATCCGACAACCCTCGCGATGCATTGATGTTGCTCTGGTCGTTGTAGGCGGTGTTGAACGCGGTGTTGCCGGTTGATGTTGCGTCGGTGGATTTAGAGTAGGTATACGCGGCCTGGAAGTAGCCTGCGCCCCAGCGACGACTCAAGGTTGCCTGAAGCGAATGGTAGTGCGAGTAGGCGTCGTTGGCGAATATCTGATATCCCGCATAGCCATTGAGCCCCGGCGTAGGGGTGCGGGCGATGGCGTTGGAGAAAGTATTGGCGGTGATTGGATATTTCACCCCGTTCACGTCGGTGACGGTAACTGGGTTGGTGGGACTGGCGTCAAGCGACTGAATGCCATCGCGCGTTTCACGCAGATGAACGGCATGAGTGCCCACATAGCCAACTTCCAGGATCCATTGTTTACCGAGATCTCTTTGAACCGTGAGATTCCACTGCTGGGTGTTGGGCACTTTGAAATTGCGCGGCACTTCCAGCGCAAAATCGTTTACGGAAGGAAGGCTACCTGTGCAACCAGCTTGATTCGCATAGACCGGAGTTTGCGTGGCGTCCGCAGTTGGAGTGGAGGTGCCGTTAGTCACGAAGCCCTGCAGGACGGATAGGCAAGGCAGGAAGCCTGGGTTGAGTGCGCCAGCGGGAGGCAAGGCATTGGGATTTCCGCCGCTTGGGCCATTTGCCCCAGTAACAGGATCGCAGTAGGGGCTATACGGCTTCGGATTTGCAGCGGCGCAAGGAGCGAAAAAGTTGGTCAGGCCACCGGGAGCGCTGCCGGCGAAAACGATAGGAAGAAACGGCGTCTGAAAGGAGAGCTGGTCCACTGCGCCCACATCTTCACGGACGTAGTAAATACCGTAGCCAGCGCGAATGGTGGTGCTGTGCTTGCCAAACAAATCGTAGGCCAGGCCAATGCGTGGGCCGAGGCCAGTGGAATATTGATTGTGAAACGTGGTTGCTTGCGCGTTGCCGGTGAAACCGGAGACACCCAAATTATTGACGCAACCAGGATAGACGAACGGATTTTCACCCTGGAGGGTCAGGCTGGATTGAACGTTGCCAATGTGGCAGGCGCCATCAATCCAGGCGCCCATCAATTCGGTGCGCAATCCCAGATTCAAGGTCAGATTTTTCGTGGCCTTCCAGTCGTCCTGGAAAAACACCGCGAAGTCGTTTTGTTTGTATTGATGGTTGTAGACGCCGCCACCACCAAAGCTGAATTGCGGCGCACCGACGAGAAAGTTTTGAAAGTCGGTGGAGTTGAAAGGCAAAGGCGAAGTGGTAGAGGCCGGGGTATTGGTGAAGAAAATCTGGCCGTTAAACGTTTGCGGGAAAAGTTTGTCGAGATTGACGAAATCCATTTCGCCGCCGAAACGGAAGACGTGCGCGCCGTGCACCCACGAGACGGTGTCGACGGCAGTGTAGTTATTCTGAACGTTGGAGGTGTCGGCTTGCGGCGTGGGGCCGATCTGAAAGCCGGAACTGCCAAAGGTAAATTTGTAAATGCTGTTGGTGATGTTGCTCATCGGACGGTTGATGCCCAGGTCCGCGTAGGTGACCGGGGGATCGTTAATGGCGGCGTTGTTGATGTGCACGATGCCGAAGCGCACTTCGTTGACGATTGCCGGAGAAAACAGGTGGGTCTCGGTCAGTCCGAAGAATCGATCGCGAACCGGCAGCGTGTAGGGAAAATTCAGGTCGGATGCAGCGATGCTGCCGCCGAGAGAGGCCTGCAATCCGCCGGCACCGAAAGGTTCAAAGGTCGAGGAATTGGAATAAAAGAAACGTGCGGAGATTTTGTCGTTCCCGCCATTAAGTTCCTTGTCCCAGTTGGTGGTGAACTGGTCGTCGGTAAATTTGCCGGGCGTGCTGTAGGAGAAAATTCCCGAGCCGTTGCCGCTGTCGGTCACGCTGGGAATCAGGTAGCCGTTCGTCAATCCTCCAAACTGGTTGCTCTTGAACTGCAACAGGGCAACTGCGACGGGATCCAGGGTCACGCCGGCAGGCAAACCTTGCGGAAAAAATGCCTGGGTGAGCGAGGCCACAGAGCGGTCGGCCGGAATAGCGGGAAGAATGGTGCTGATGAAGGTACCGGGAGATAATCCGCTGCGTTGCCGCGTGCCTTGGTAGTTCACGAAAAAAAAGCCCAGTTTCTCGCTGCCCACCGGACCGCCCAAACTTCCACCGAAAATATTCTGCTTCAGCACCGGACGGCTCTGGCCGCTGGCGTTCAGGAAATAATCGTTGGCGTTCAAGACGTTGTTGCGGAAAAACTCGTACGCGTCGCCGTGGAACTGCCGAGTGCCGGTTTTCAGAATGGCGTTGATGTTGCCGCCGCCGTTTCGTCCCTGGGTGGCATCGTAGAGCGAGGTCTGCACCCTGAATTCCTGGATCACGTCGGCATTGGGGAGCGGCGTGTTGGTTAGCTCCGCAACGTTATAGTCGGTGGCGCTGATGCCTTCGATCAGGTAGTTGTTGTTGTCTTCGCGCTGACCGTTGACGATGATACGGACATCGCCGCGACCCAACTGTGTGGAGTTGTTAAGGTCGCTTTGCGCGCCGGCGGAGAGCGTCAACAATTGTTGAAAGTTTTGTGTGGCGAGCGGGAGATTGCGAACGGTGCTGGCGCCGATGGACTGACCAGTGGTGGCGTTAGTCGTTTCGACGCTGGTGACCTGCGCGGAGATCTCCACCTTTTCGGAGACGGTGCCAGGCTTCAAAGCGATGTTGAGCCGGGTGGTTTCGGTAACGCGGACTTCGATGTTGGCTTTGGCTTCCGAGAAGCCGGATTTGTTCACCACCACGTAGTACGTTTCCGGTGGTAGCAAAGTGGCTACGAACGATCCTTCCGGGCCGGTGCTCATCCTGCGCACCAGTTGATCCGTAGAAGTGCTGATGATTTGAATATCGGCATCGGCTACGGCGCCTCCGTTTACGTCGAGAACCGTGCCACTAATCGCGCCGGTGGCTCCGCCTTGTGCGAATGCCCCCGGGACTACGATCACTGCGAAAATGAATAAAAAGAATAAAGCGCGGACATAACCCTTCATGACATACCCCCTATAAAAATGTATCCACTACCCCGCGTTGGCGGGCGACCACTACCCCTCCGACATTCAGACGGCTTTCTCGAAGCTTTGGCGAGAAAGAATCTACTGGTGGAAGAAGCTACACATGTAGGACCTAGAGAAAGAGAAAATAGCTTGCAAGCCTCGAAGAGTCAAGAAGATACCGATGAAAATTTCTTATGGTGTCCATCAGTCAATCGAATTTCCTTCAAGACTGAAGCAGAGCAGCTTTGCGTGGACGGCGGAGTTTGGCGGCCGAAACGCGAAATTCGGGGTCCGATTAGCGGATGGCGACTGCCGGCCAAGCCCCGATTATTTACAACGCAACCTGCGGAACTGCGCTATCGTCTAAGCTTGCAGTTGGGTTCTCGAGGTACTGCCATGAAACGCTCCACGGTTGTCCTTGGACTTATCGCCCTTTTCTTCTCCATCACAATTTTGCCATCGCCGGCCGCGGCGGATTCAAGCCACGCACGGATCGTTCGACTGAGTTTGATCCAGGGAGATGTGCGTTTCGCACGTGAGTTTCATGACGATCCCCTGACGGATACGAAGGCCGTGTGGGAAACCGCGCCGCTGAATCTGCCGATTCGCGAAGGCTTCGTGGTTGCCACCGGAAACGGACGAGCGGAAATCGAATTCGAAAATGGGGCCATGGCATTTATGGGCGCCAATTCGGTTGTGGAGTTTTACGATCTTTCGCTGCATGACGGCGGCAGAATTTCGCGCCTGGTGTTGCGCCAGGGCAGCGGCATTTTTTATGTAAACCCGGCGGTGGGCGACTATTTCAGCGTCACCGGCGGTGATTTCACGGTGGAAGCAAACGGGCGCACCACATTCCGTGTGGATAATTTTGATGATGGCAGCACGGTGAATGTAGAACGCGGACGAGTAGCTGTCTTGGAGAAAGACGATTCGACGCCTCTGGGAAAAGGACAGTCGCTTTCCGTGCATGTGAATGACGGCGGAAAACAAGAGATCGGGCGGGCTGCGGACCTGGATGACTTCGACCACTGGGTTTCTGGGCGCATCGATAGCGTCGTGACGGCGACAAATAACTCCGCGCAATATGTGAATTCGCCGAACTACACGGCGGGCTTTTCTGATTTGTACACCTACGGCTCGTGGTATTCCGTGGCTGGATATGGGTATGGATGGCGGCCGTTTGGCGTTGGACTGGGATGGTCGCCGTTTGACTACGGAAGCTTTTACTTTGACCAGGGGCTCGGTGGATGGGGATTTATGGGCTCGGCGCCGTGGGGATGGCTGCCGTATCACTACGGCGGATGGACGTTCGCGCCGGCGTACGGCTGGGTTTGGCTGCCCACGGGATTTGGACCGGGAACGCCGTTGCGCTATCAGCCGGTGACGGCAGTGTGGGTACGCTCGGGCACGACACTGGGATTAGTGCCGGCCAGTCCTTTGGACTCGCACGGAAAAACAGCCGCCAATCTGGCACAAGGAATTTATCCGGTGCAGGGGAATACGGTTGGCAAGAGCCTGGTTGCTCCCAGTGGAACAGAAAAGTGGACGGTGGTGAAGCAAGTGCCGCGCGATACTTTGGCTGGCGCGAGTCTGATTCCCAGTGCCGCTCCAACCGGCGTGTCTCGGACGATTGCTACATCGGTTAGCGTGGCACGTCCGGTGACGGCGACGCGGCAATCTTCAATCGTTTACGATCCGACGGAACATCGCTTCGTGAATTCCAACAGTGCTCCCAATGGAGTAGCCGCAGCCTCCGCTGTGAATTCCATGAAGCAGGTAAACGAAGCAGGACATCCAGGGGTGATACCGGCGAACGCAGTGAATGGCAATTCTGCTGCTCGCACCACGACGGTGACATCTGTTTCACGCGGAGCGGTGACGGCACCGCGGCCGGCAATGACGCCCGCTCCCGCGCGAACTGGCGGAAGCAGCGGTTCGTCGTCTGGCGCTTGGAATTCATCCGCCTGGGGCATGCCCAGGTCCAGCGCCGGAACAAGTACTTCGCGAGGAAGCTCGAGCAGCTCTCATCCTTCGAGTGGCGGCGGTCGCGTTCACTAAGAAGTTCGCCAGCACATAGGAAATCACGGGCTCGCGGGAATTCGCGGGCCCTTTTTTTTTGCGAGAGTAGTGAGAAGCTTGCAAAAATTTCAGTAGAAAATCATTCCTGCGTAACCGACCACCGCGCTGCGATCCGCCGAAACGTCGCCGGAGGTGGCATAGCGGACGACTTGCGCGTCCTGAACGCCAAGAGTTTTCAACGCGCTGAGCATGACCACCGCCGGACCTAATCCACACATGGAAACACGTTCCTCAGTGCAGGTCTGATAAAGCTTCCTGGCATCAAGTTGCAGTAAACGCTCCATGGCCATGTGATCTTTCCAGCGGGTGGTCTCATCATCCTCGTAGTGATTCATGTCGGACGAGGTGACCAACAGCACCTCTTCTGAGAGGTCCAAGAGCGCACCGCCAATTTCGCGCCCGGTTTTTTCCAGTTCTTCGAAACGCAGGTGTCCGATAGCAATGGGCACAAACGAAAACGCCGGGTCCAGTTCCTGCAAAAAAGGAATCTCCACTTCGAGGGAATGCTCGCGGCTATGCGCGACGGGGTCTTCACGAAGTGCCGGACAGGCATTCCGCAAGCGCAGCGCAAGATCGGTGTCTATTGGCGCATCGCCAAGCGGAGTACGCCATGCGCCTTCGGAGAGGATCGCCAGCGATTCGCCATGCGGATGATGCCGGACGCCGAGAATCACAACGCGTTTGGGCAAAATGATGCGACCAAATACGGCCCCGGCCACGTGCCCGGAATAAACATAACCGGCGTGAGGCACCAGGCAGGCGCGCACCCGCTGGCGCGGTTCGTGTTTCGCCGTATATTTTTGAATGAGAGCGGAGAGTTCCGCAGGAGCGGCGGGATAAAATTGTCCAGCAACAGCAGGTAAGCGAAGCATAGCGCCCTCCTCAATTAGAGGGGTCGCGAGGGTTTCCCCTTAAACTTCACGGCCTGGAAGGACTGCGGGTCGTAGAAAACAGTAATCTTGTCGCCGTATTGATAGCCGCCATTATCGACGATCTGCTGCATCTTGGCGGAGGCGTTCTGGCTCAAAGAAAAAGTTTGGATAGCCATGTCGTTGCCCTTGGCTTTGACGGTTAACTGGGCGACATTAGCGTGCATTACAAAACCCTCAAACTTGACCAGCCCAACATTCTTTGGCTTGGGCTTCACGGCATTTACGACGATGGGAACAGCGGTATCGACGATGATGGGAGTCAGGATAGGATCCTGAGCCACTGCTCGAGACACACCAAGTGTGCTGAGCAGAAACAATCCCAGCAAGGCGCTTCCCGAGATTTGCAGAAACTTCTTCATTCCCCGTCGTCCGTGGCAATGCGCAACGACTTCAAAAATCGAACATCCTGAGGAGTCATGGAGAGCCGCGTGGTGGGCCGCTTTTCGATAGAGGTTTCCTGGTCGAGGGATTCCTGATCGACCTGAATCCGAAGCGACTCGAGAAAGCGGCGATCCTGGGTGGTCATGCGCGGGCCGTCGGTGTTGGAGCCATCCCGTTTCGCCAGCCCAATGGTCGCATCCAATTTCAACACGATGTCGTAACCATGCGCGCGGACCCCGGCAATGGCACCGGTGATGCGCTCAGATTCCGAGACAGTGTCGTTGATGGCATGACCAAGTTCGCGCAGCAAGTTTTTCAGGTGATCGTCTAGTTGCAAGGCGTCTCCCCAGTACCTCAGCACTGATTCTAGGCCTACAGTAAATTCGATACAAGATGACCTTTGGACGTTGTCTTCAATCTATCCATAGGTATCTACCTGTACCTTGGTACGGGGTCACTGCGCAAAGTTGCAGGAGCTGCGCTAAACTGCTGGTATGTCCACGGTTGCAGACAGAGTGCTGCAAACACGCGAACCTCGCGGGTTCGCTCGGCTTTGGCGGGTGTTGAGGCAGCTGTTTCACGAAGCGGTTGGCGCGGCGTTTGTGGTGCTGGCACTGGGATGGCTGAATTCCGCGCTGCGCGCATGGACGCGCGACGTTGCCCACTGGCTGATCGCTGTTTCGATTGTGATTGGTTTGTTGTTTGTGGCATTTGCGGTGACTTCGTTTCGCCGCGCCCGGCAATTGTGAAGGTTGAGAGCCGGTGGCGCGCCTTTGTGGTGAGTGATTCGCAGAAAATCGTGATAAGTTTCGCTCCGGAATCGGGTCCCTTTCATGTCTGACACCAAAGTCACTCCTTCTGTGCCCGAAGAGCGCAAACCGCGCTTCACTACGCTTTCCGGGCTGCCGCTCGAGCGGCTGTACACCGCTGAATCGTTGAATGGCGAAAAGCCCGATGAGGCGCTGGGCTATCCTGGTGAATTTCCTTACACGCGCGGAATATATCCGACGATGTATCGCGGGCGCTTCTGGACCATGCGGCAGTACGCGGGATTTGGCAGCGCGACGGAGTCGAATCAGCGTTACCGCTATCTACTGAGTAAAGGGCAGAAGGGTTTGTCGGTGGCGTTCGATCTGCCGACACAGATTGGCATGGACTCGGATCATCCGCTAGCGCTGGGCGAAGTGGGAAAAGTAGGCGTGGCCATCGATTCACTCGAAGATATGGAAACGCTCTTCGATCAGATACCACTGGAAAAAGTTTCGACGTCGATGACCATCAACGCGACGGCAGCGATTCTTCTGTGCCTTTACGTTGCCGTGGCGAAAAAGCAGGGCGCCAGCCTCAGCAAACTTTCCGGAACGACGCAAAACGACATTCTCAAGGAATACATTGCGCGCGGAACGTACATTTACCCGGTGCGCCCGGCGATGCGCATTGTCACGGATATTTTTGCGTGGTGCCGCGACGCGCTACCAAAGTGGAACACGATTTCGATTTCCGGGTATCACATCCGCGAAGCTGGATCCACCGCGGTGCAGGAAGTGGCGTTCACCCTGGCCGACGGCATTGCGTATGTGGATGCCGCGCTGGCCGCGGGTTTGCACATCGATGAATTCGCTCCGCAGTTGTCGTTTTTCTTTAATGCGCACAACGATCTGCTGGAAGAAGTGGCGAAGTTTCGCGCTGCACGGCGGTTGTGGGCGAAGATTATGCGCGATCGATTCGCGGCCAAGGATCCTCGTTCGCTGCTGCTGCGCTTCCACGCGCAGACGGCGGGTTCCTCGCTGACCGCGCAGCAGCCGGAAAACAATATTGTGCGCGTAGCGATTCAGGCACTCGCCGCGGTGCTCGGTGGCTGCCAGTCGTTGCACACCAATTCGATGGACGAAGCGCTGGCGCTGCCCACGGAAGAATCGGCGCTGATTGCCTTGCGCACGCAGCAAATCATTGCCAACGAGACGGGCGTGACGAATACGATTGACCCAGTTGCCGGTTCGTATGCGATCGAAGCGTTGACGAATGAAGTGGAAACGAGAGCTGAGGAATATCTCTCCAGAATCGATGCGATGGGCGGCATGATCAAGGCCATCGAAGCGGGCTTCGTGCAAACGGAGATTCAGCGCGCCGCGTATGATTTTCAACGCAGTGTTGAGACCAAGGATCAGATCGTTGTGGGTGTGAACGATTTTGTGGCGCACCAGGAACATCAGATACCCACACTGCGCATTGATCCTGCGATTGAGTTGGCACAAGTCGAACGCCTGAAGGCGCTGCGTGCGAAACGCGATAATGCGAAGACCACCGCCGCGCTGCGCGAATTGGAACGCCGGGCGAAGACTGCCGAGAATTTGCTCCCGGCGATCCTCAGCGCAGTGGAAGCTTACGCAACGGTCGGCGAAATCTCAGACGCGATGCGCCACGTTTACGGCGAGTATCAGGAGTCCGTGGTTATCTAAGATCGAGCGTAGCCCTGTCTTGCGTGCGAGAATTCGTCGTAAGGAATTCTCCTTAGAGTACTGCCCGTCGGCACAGCTGTTTCTGTTCTGCGGCTGTAGTATCCTCTCCACTGGCCAACCTCGATGAAGTTGATTCTCGCTTCCACCTCGCCACGCCGCGCGCAAATTCTCAAAGAAGCGGGTCTCACGTTCTCCGTGCTCTCGTCCGCGGTGGACGAGACTCCGCTGCCGGAAGAAACTCCACAACAACTGGTGCAGCGGCTGGCTGATGCGAAAGCAGAGCTGGTGGCAGCGCGAACCATCGGCCCCGCAATTGTAATTGCCGCGGATACTGTTGTTACCCTCGACGGAAATATTCTCGGCAAACCGAAATCTACCGAAGATGCGCGCCA
>DASXBH010000219.1:0-5515 GCA_036491775.1 Candidatus Acidiferrum sp. | reverse complement strand
GAACTAAGTGGTCTGGAATCAGCGGATATGATTGAGACAAATAGCCTTGTGGCCTCCTCCGTTTAGGATGGTTTAGGACCATTTGGGATGGTTTCGACCGTACGATGGTCGTGTATTGGTCGCGTCGGGCAAACCACCACGTTTCGATTCATGTACACGAATGAGTCCTTGTGACACACGTCTAATACCGCCACAGAATCTGATCGGCCACCAACGCCATTTCAGATGTTTTAACCCGTTTGAAACGGATCTCACTTCTGCCAATTCATGCTGCCTACAGTAGATTCGGTTTGCGCGGCGGACCTCATTCGAGCCGACCGAATTTATAGAGGCTAGGTCTCTATGGTGTCCTTCTCACACCTTTGCCGGATGGTTTCATAGGATACGATGATGCCGCGCTCGGCGAGAAGATCTTCGACATCCCGGAAACTCAGGCAAAGCGATGATATGCTCACACCGCATAGCTGATGATCTGGGAAGGGAAACGATAGCCGGAGTAACGAAAGCAATCACTCTTCATGGCACCAGTGTTTCAGGTTTCGTGCGCAAGTTGACAATGCCCCCAAATCCACGGTTCATACCATCGCTCAGAATCGATTACCGCCGGTAAAACTCGATCACACCTACAGGAACATCTAGTTTTTTTGTGCACGAGGCGGGGATAAGATCGCGGTGTACTCAGGTAGATTCTCTCGCTTGGAAGTGAAGACTCTGTCGAACGCAAGGTCGCTTCGAGTCATTCCACAGACGGGAGGCGAGGAGTCGCTACGATGCAGGACAATCCCACACTTAATCGAGAACACATCGACCGGATTAGATCAGTGGCGCAACTGCGTTCCGTGCATAGTGGAGAGATTCTCTATGAACCCTCCTGTCCCGAGATCCCTCTCTTTGTTGTCTTGGATGGAACCGTCTCGATCAGCAGGACCGGTGAGGATGAAAAGGTCCTGGCGATCCGCGAGTCAGGACAGTTCACAGGAGAAATGTCTCTAATCTCCGGCAATCGACCACTCGTCACGGCGCGGGTAACTCAAGACGGTGCGGTCCTTGAGCTTACGCGGGAAAAAGTTCTCTCACTGATGGCCAAGGATACAGAGGTTGGCGACATCCTTATGGGGGCATTCGTCGCACGTCGCCTGCTGGCGATTCAGCTTGGAGAGGGCAACGTCGTCCTGTTCGGCACCAAGAGTTCTGGACGTACTCTTGCGCTCAGAGAATTTCTCACCAGAAATGGGCATCCGTTCAAATACGTCGATATCGACGCCGATTCCTGTGCCGGCGAGCTGATGGAAAAGCTCGCAGTTCGTAATGGCGAAATTCCGGTTGTCTATTGCAACAGGCGATATGTGCTGAGAAATCCGTCCATTGCCGAGCTAGCGGCCTGTCTTGATCTCAACATCAACATCGACAAAGGCGTGCGCGACGTTTTAGTGATCGGTGCAGGCCCGGCAGGGCTCGCAGCAGCAGTGTACGCCGCCTCAGAAGGACTGAAGACGCTGGTTATCGAGAAGTCCGCACCCGGTGGTCAGGCAGGGGCGAGCTCAAGGATTGAAAACTATCTGGGCTTCCCCATGGGGCTTTCCGGGCAGGAGCTTGCAAATCGATCCATTGCTCAAGCCCAGAAATTTGGGGCGCAGCTGATGGTCGCGCAATCAGTCGTGCATATCGATTCCAGCCGACAACCTTATAAGGTGGTTTTGGAGTCTGGCCTAAAGTTCAATGCGAGAAGCGTTGTGATCGCTACGGGCGCGCAATATGCACGACTGCCCGTCGAGGAGGCAGACGCTTTTACGGGCAGAGGGGTCTATTACAACGCGACTTATATGGAGGCGCAGCTTTGTGATTCGGAAGAAGTAGCAGTAGTGGGCGGGGGAAACTCTGCGGGACAAGCAGCCGTTTTCCTTGCTCAAACATCATCAAAGGTGCATCTCCTGGTGCGTTCGAGGCAACTTTCGGAATCGATGTCGCAGTATCTGATCGCGCGGATAGAAGCACATCCCAGAATTGAAATCCACTATCTGACGCAAATTGTTGCTGTCACCGGCAACGCGCATCTGGAAAGTATCGAGTGGAAGAACGACTCATTAGGACTCAAGGTAACGAAGCTAATTCGCCACGTGTTTGTGATGGCAGGTGCCGCGCCTCGCACGGAGTGGCTTGAAGATTCCTTTGTACTCGACAAAAAGGGTTTCATCGTTACCGGCCCGGACCTTGCCAGATGCACCAATTTTCAGTGGCCGTTGAGCCGTTCCCCGCTTCTGCTTGAGACCAGTGTGCCCGGAATATTTGCGGTGGGTGACACACGAGCCGGGAGCGTCAAACGGGTCGCGTCCGCAGTTGGCGAGGGCGCAATGGCGGTCCATCTGGTGCATCGATTCCTCGCCGAGAGCATCGAGCGCACAACGCAGCATGAAATAACGGCATTGCCAGAAGCGCTCAACGTGTGAAGGAAGGGCCAAATGAAGGCACTTGTAGTTAATGCACTCAGTCGAGGATTCGATTTCGAGGACGTTCAGATTGCCGGGCCGATAGGACGCGAAATTCTCGTCAATGTGCAAGCGTCTGGCTTGTGCCACACCGATCTGTTGTTTGCTACTCACAATATTGTCCCTATGCCTGCGGTGCTTGGTCACGAGGTTGCGGGGATCATAGCTGCGGTAGGTCCGGATGTCGCGCAATTCCATGTTGGAGATCACGTCGTAGGTTCTCTATCTCAGGTGTGCGGAGCATGCGATAGATGTCTATCTGGGCGATCCTTCCAGTGCAAACATCCCGAGTCTACGGTGCGCAGACCGACCGATGCCCCGCGCCTTAGCCGCAATGGGATTGGCCTGTTCCAGGGCTTCGGGCTGGGCGGCTTCGCCGAACAAGCCCTCATCCATGAAAACCAGCTTGCCCTCGTACCCAAGGAGCTTCCGTTCGCCCAGGCTGCGCTCCTCGGCTGCGGCGTAGTAACGGGTGTCGGCTCTGTCTTGAATACTGCGAACGTTAGTGCCGGTGACACAGTCGTGATCTTCGGTGCAGGAGGGGTCGGGCTCAATGCTGTTAGTGGGGCGCGCATCGCCGGTGCATCGAGAATAGTCGTCATCGACATTCAGGCGAAGCGACTCGAAGAGGCCCGACGATTTGGTGCCACCGATGTCATCGCTTCCACAAAGACGAAGCCTGTAGAAGCCGTCCGTGATCTGCTTCCGGAGGGGGCCGATCACGTCTTCGACTTTGTAGGGCAGAAGTCGGTCGCCGAGCAAGGGCTCGCGATGCTGGGCGTCGGTGGTGGACTCTATCTCGTCGGAGTGGCCAAACCCGAGGTCAATATCGACCTGAATATCTTTGACGCGATCGGTGGGCAGAAGCGCGTTAAAGGCGTGAATTTCGGCTCAACCAATGCCAAGCGTGACATCCCAATGTACGCCGAGCTGTACCTGCAGGGCCGGATGAACCTGGACGACCTAGTGTCAAGAAGGATTGCGTTGCGCGATGTGAACGAGGGTTACGCAGCGCTCAAGGACGGCTCGCTCAACCGTGTCGTTGTTACCTCGTTCTGACTGTAAATACTCACACAAGGAGATGCGCGATGAGAGCAATTATAGAGAGAGACACGATCAAAGCAATCACAACGCACTACATCGATGGGGCGTTTGTTGAATCTCATGGCCGCGAGGTCATGGACATTATCCGTCCGACCGACGGCCAGGTGATCGGCCGCGTCACGCTGGCCGACGAAGAGGATACCCGGCGCGCTATCGACGCGGCCAGGCGCGCGTTTGCCATTTTCGGTTCTACCACGAAGGAGGACCGTGCGAATGTATTGCGGCGGCTGCATGAAGCAGTCTCGGCGCACGTCGACGATCTGACCGCCGCTATGGTCGAGGAGTACGGCGGCACCGCCGGGTTCTCCAAGCTACTGATGGAGGCGGCGGCCAACGCGTTCCTGTCTGCCGAAAAGGCACTCCAGGAAATGCCGCTGACGAGGAGTCTTGGCAAAACGACGGTCACTCTCGAGCCCGTCGGGGTTGCCGGTCTGATCACACCTTGGAACGCGAACTCGTTTTTCCTGTCCGCCAAGCTCGCCTCGGCAATCGCCGCCGGTTGTACAACAGTGATCAAACCCAGCGAGCTTAGCTCATTGCAAACGCAAGTGTGGCTCGAATGTGTTCGGGAGGCAAATCTCCCGAAAGGCCTTTGCAACGTCGTAATCGGCCGCGGTGATGTCGTGGGGGCTGAGCTCGTACGTAACCCTGATGTGGCCAAAATCTCGTTTACGGGTTCGGTTGGGGTTGGCCAGACCATAATGCGCGATGGCGCCGCGACCATGAAGCGCGTCACACTTGAGCTAGGCGGCAAATCACCCAACATCCTGCTCGACGATGCCGACCTCGACAAAGCGATCCCGACGGCGCTTGCGATCGCGTTTATGAACAGCGGCCAAGCATGTGTTGCTGGGACTCGGCTCCTTGTGCCCAGAACCCGACTCGACGAGGTGAAACGGGCGATCGTAGATGCAATGCACGCCTTTCCAGTCGGCGATCCGGCCGATCGAAAGACCGCAGTCGGACCCATGGTGTCGCAAAAGCAGTATGAGCGAGTGCAATCCTACATCCGCAAAGGTATTGAGGAAGGTGCTGAAGTCCTCATTGGCGGAGAGGGCTATCCGAAGGGTCTCGAGGCGGGTTTCTTCGTCAAGCCTACGGTGTTCGTCAACGTGAATAACGACATGGCGATTGCCCAGGAAGAAATTTTCGGTCCTGTTCTGTGCGTGATCGCGTATGAAAGCGAGGAAGATGCGATCAGGATCGCAAACGACACGAGTTATGGTCTTCACGCCTATGTGAGTGGGGCCGACACTGCGCGCGCGCGCCGCGTGGCCTCTAGAATCCTCGTGGGCCGCGTAGCCATCAACGGCATGCTTGACGATCAGCAGGCGCCGTTCGGCGGATTTAAGAAATCTGGCTTAGGCCGCGAATTCGGCACGTTCGGAATCGAGGCGTTTCTCGAGCCACGGGCCATCCTAGGCGGCCTATGAAAAACGGCATTTTATCCGAAGAGCTTTAGGCCAGGTGCTGGCGGGAACCTACAGGCTCTTGCGCCGCAAGGGAAGATCGCCGTGGCATTCAATCGCTCCCCGCAATCGTGATTCGCGATTTAGGCGTTTGAGTGCGCAGATGATCCAAAGGCACTCAAGGCCGTCACGCAACTTAGACACGAATTCGCACCCGAAGCCGAGACACGGAAACTCATCATCTACATGGTTGCAGAGGAGTTCGGATCTTAACGTTGCACTTGGTTTATAAGGCCGGCTACGGACCAAGAGTTTGCTTTGAAATTTTCTGTGATCGACTAACCCCAAAAAGGAGAACCATCATGTCTGCTTACATCGTTTTCACTAGAACAAAAACACTGGATCAAAAAGAGCTGGAGACTTATTGGGCGGGAATTCAAGCGACAATGAAAGGACATCCAATTGAAGTCCTGGTGGCTTATGGGAAGTATGAAGTCTTGGAGGGTGATCCCATTG
>DASXBH010000218.1:0-6544 GCA_036491775.1 Candidatus Acidiferrum sp. | reverse complement strand
TTTGGATTCGTGCAACTTTTTAGTCCAAGCGCATGGTAGATTCTATTCGGCGCTTTTCCCGCAGCAAACCAACCCCTGTGGTAAAATAAGATTTCCCGCAAATGCTCTCCGGAGGAAATTTGATGAAATTCGGAGTAGTGGTCTTTCCCGGATCGAACTGCGACCACGATGCGTTTCATGCCATCGGCCAGGTATTGCACAAGCCGGTGGAATTTATCTGGCATCAATCCCAAGACTTACAAAATTGTGACGCAATTATTCTGCCGGGCGGCTTCGCCTATGGCGATTACCTGCGCACCGGAGCGATTGCGCGATTCTCGCCGGTGATGAGTTCGGTGGAGAAATTCGCGAAGAGCGGCGGGCTGGTGCTGGGCATCTGCAACGGATTCCAGATTTTGCTGGAAGCGGGGATGCTGCCGGGCGCGATGATGCGCAATGCGGGTCTGCGATTTATTTGCAGGCAGGTGCACATTCGGGTGGAGCAGACGGATACGCCTTTTACCAATGCGGCGAAAGTTGGAGAGGTGCTGCAGATTCCGATCGCGCATGGAGACGGGAACTACACGTGCGATGAAGCCACGCTGGCGGAGTTGGAGAAGAACCGGCAGATTTTGTTCCGCTACACGACGGCGGATGGCAAGCACGATAACGTCGGGAATCCGAACGGATCGATGGGGAATATTGCGGGGATTTGCAATCGCGAGCGCAACGTAGCGGCGTTGATGCCGCATCCGGAGCGCGCGGTGGAATCTGCGTTGGAGTCGGCGGACGGACTGGTGATTTTTGAGTCGATGGTGGAGGCGCTGACCGGGGCGGCTAAGGCTACGGCGTAGGATTTTTGGTTGACGTGGAGAAGATTCAGCGGATTCTGGGGCACGACCCATCGCGCTCCAACGGTTTGGGGATAAATGGCGACAGCACAGACGGAAATTAAAGTGACTCCGGAAATTGCGGCGGAGCATGGAGTAACGCGCGAGGAATACGCCCGGATCCAGAAAATCCTGAAGCGCGATCCGAACATTACGGAGCTGGGAATTTTCAGCGTGATGTGGAGCGAGCACTGCTCGTACAAGTCGAGCAAGGTGCACCTGAAGCGTTTGCCGACGCGCGGCAAATTGGTGGTGCAGGGACCGGGCGAGAATGCCGGGGTGGTGGATATCGGCGACGGACTGGTGGCGGCGTTCAAGATTGAATCGCACAATCATCCGAGTTACGTGGAGCCGTTTCAGGGCGCGACCACCGGCGTGGGCGGAATTCTGCGGGACATTTTCACGATGGGAGCGCGGCCGATTGCGGTGCTGGACTCGTTGCGCTTCGGCGAAATTGTAGCGAGCAAGACGACCAGCGAAGAAGAAGCGGCGAAGAACCGGCGGATCCTGGATGGTGTGATTCGCGGCGTAGGAAACTATGGAAATTGTTTTGGCGTGCCAACGGTGGGCGGCGAAGTTGGATTCGAGCCGTGCTATGCGCAGAATCCTCTGGTGAACGCGCTGGCGTTAGGAATCGCGCGCAAAGAGGATTTGTTTTTCGCTAAGGCCAAAGGGACCGGCAATCCGGTGATTTATGTGGGCGCGAAAACGGGGCGCGACGGGATTCACGGAGCGTCGCTGTTGGCCTCGGCGGAATTCACAGAGGAATCTCAACAAAAGCGGCCGAACGTGCAGGTGGGCGACCCGTTCATGGAGAAGTTGCTGCTGGAAGCGTGTCTGGAAGCCATGAAGACCGGCGCGGTGGTGGCCATTCAGGACATGGGCGCGGCGGGGCTGACGTGTTCGACGTGCGAGATGGCATCGCGCGGGGAAACAGGCATTGAGATTGATCTGGCCAAGGTGCCACAACGCGAGACGGGCATGACGCCTTATGAAATCATGCTGAGCGAATCGCAGGAACGCATGCTGCTGGTGGCGGAAAAGGGACGCGAGCAAGAAGTGCTGGATGTGTTCAAGAAGTGGGGGCTGGACGCGACCGTGGTTGGCGACGTGAAGGATGGCGGGCTGCTGGTGGTGAAGGATCACGGTGTTGTGGTGGCGGAGATTCCGGCGCATCCCTTGGCGGAAGAAGGACCGGTGTATAACCGGCCGATCGCGGAACGGGCGCGGCGGCAAGAGACGGATAAGGATTGGTACGTGTTCGGGAAGGAAGGCACGGACCTGACGGAGAATTTCAAGAAGTTGCTGGCGTCGCCGGCGATTGCGTCGAAGAAATGGATCACGGATCAGTACGATTCGATGGTGCGCACGAATACCCTGGCGGGGCCGGGCGCGAGCGATGCGGCGGTAGTGCGGGTAAAGGAAACGAAGCGCGCGCTGGCGCTGGCGACGGATGGCAATGGGCGGTGGTGCTATTTGAATCCGCGGGTAGGCGCGATGCATGCGGTGGCGGAAGCGGCGCGGAACGTGGCGACGTCTGGAGCGCGGCCGATTGCGGCGACGAACTGTTTGAATTTTGGGAGCCCGGAAAAGCCGGAAGTGATGTGGCAATTTTCGCAAGCGATTGATGCGATAGGCGAAGCGTGCGTGGCACTGGATACCCCAATCACCGGCGGGAATGTAAGTTTCTATAACGAGACGCTGGGCAAGTCGATTTATCCGACGCCGACGATTGGGATTTTGGGAGTGATTGAAGATGCCTCGAAGGTTTTGAAGATCGCGTTTCGTAACGAGGGCGATGTGATCGTGCTGCTGGACGGGGCTACGTCGTCGAAGGCGGCGCACCAGGCTCCGCCGCGCGGGGGAAAGCAGCGGGAATTTTCGTCGTCGGAATATTCGAAGACGATTGCGGGCATTGTGGCGGGCGATCCTCCGGCAATTGAGTTGGGTGCGGAAAAATGGCTAATTGACTGTATGGTGGCGCTGGCGGCGGAAGGAACGGTGCAGTCAGCGCACGATATTAGCGATGGCGGGTTGGCAGTGACGGTGGCGGAATCGTGCTTCGCCGCAAATGGACTTGGGGCACAGATTAAGGTGCCGGAAGACAACGCGGCGGAGTATGCGTTGTTCAATGAACGCGGTGCGCGGGTGATCGTGTCGGTGGCGCCGGAAAAGCTTGCCGCCGTTCGAAATACTGCGAGACAATACGGCGTGGGCGCACACGAAATCGGCACAGTGAACCGTGACAACACTCTTCGCATCGAATATAAGGGGAGGACCGTAGTGTCGGCAGAAGTAGCTGCGCTGCGAAATTCCTGGGCGGATGCGCTCGAGCATGCCCTGAAAGTTCAATGACACAAAAAATCGCTTACGCGGACGATCATTTTCACGACGAATGCGGAGTTTTTGGCGTATTCGGTCATGCCGAAGCGTCGAACCTGGCCTATCTGGGACTGTATGCCTTGCAGCATCGGGGGCAAGAATCGGCTGGGATTGTTTCCAGCGATGGGCACGAGATGCATATGCATCGGGCGATGGGCGAGGTAGAAGAAATTTTCCAGCCCAGCGTGCTGGCGAAATTGCCGGGCACGAGCGCGATCGGGCATACACGGTATTCCACGGCAGGCGACAAAGCGCTACTGAACGCGCAGCCGATCCTGGTGGATTGCAGCAAGGGCAAAATCGCCGTCGGGCACAATGGGAATTTGACGAACGCGGCGGAGCACCGGCGCAAGCTGGAGCATCGCGGATCGATTTTTCAGACGAACAGCGACACGGAAGTAATCGTGCACCTGATTGCGCGCTCGCAGGCCCGGAATTTTTCTGCGGCGTTGGGTGATGCGTTGAACCAGGTGGAAGGCGCGTATTCGCTGCTGGTGCTGACACCGGACGAATTGTATGCGGTGCGCGATCCCAGAGGATTCAGACCGCTGGTGCTGGGGAAGATCTCCGGGCACGATGGCAACGACACGTGGCTTGTGGCTTCCGAGACCTGTGCATTCGATTTGCTGAACGCGCAATACGTGCGTGAAGTGGAACCAGGCGAGATGCTGCGCATTTCGAAGATGGGCATCGAGTCGATTCGGTTTAGTCCGCACAAGCCCCACCAATACTGCATTTTCGAACACGTATATTTCTCGCGACCGGACAGCATTATCTTCGGCCGCTGCGTGACTGAGTCGCGCGAGATGCTGGGCCGGCTGTTGGCGCGCGAGCATCCAGTGGATGCGGACATGATCATTCCGGTGCCGGACTCCGGAGTGCCCGCAGCGATTGGATTCTCGCTGGAATCAGGAATCCCCTTCCGGATGGGGCTGATTCGCAACCATTACATTGGGCGGACGTTCATCGAGCCGTCGCAAGCGATTCGCAATTTTGGGGTGAAGCTGAAGCTGAATCCGGTACGTGAGTTGATTGCCGGGAAGCGGGTAGTGCTGGTGGACGATTCGATCGTGCGCGGAACGACCAGCCGTAAGCTGGTGCGGATGGTACGGGAAGCCGGGGCGAAGGAAGTTCACATGAGGATCAGTTGCCCGCCCACGATTTCTCCCTGCTACTACGGAGTGGACACGCCGACGAAGGAAGAGCTGATCGCTTCGGCGAACACTCCGGAACAGATTCGAAATTATCTGGGTGCGGATTCGCTGGGCTATCTCTCGCTGACCGGGTTGAAGCAAGCAGTGGGCGATACGAAGGGGAATTTCTGTACGTCGTGTTATACGGGAAATTATCCAACCGATTTGGTGCAACTGGAAGTGCCCGAAGGGGCGTCGCAAAGCAAAATGAATGAAGTGGTGACGGTGGACCGTGAAAGCTGACGCAATCAAAGTGAACAAGAAGAGAGAAGCAGTGGCAAGCGAAGCTCACGTTCCGATGAGTTCGCGGGTAAAAAGCGAGATCATTGCGTGGTTCTGGGTGATTCTGGCGTTCATGCTGATTAACGGCACGCTGGGCCAGGCGCGGGTAATTCCCTCGGGGTCGATGGAAAATACGTTGTTGATCGGCGACCACCTGATCATGAGCCGGGTGGGGTACGACGCGGGCATTCCGTTCACGAACTGGCACGTGCCGCTGTGGCGCAATCCGCATCGGCAGCAGATTATTATTTTCAAGCCGCCGTTTGATCCCACACAGCCTGATTATGTGAAGCGGGTGATTGGCCTGCCGGGCGAGACCGTAGACGTGAAGGATGGGGCGGTCTGGATTAACGGGAAGAAACTCGAAGAAAACTACACGCTGGGACGCACCGAAGCACCGCGAGCTGACCAATTGATGACGCAGTATGGCAGCCTGCCGTACAAAATTCCGGACAATTGCTACTGGGCGATGGGCGACAATCGGGAAAATTCACAGGATAGCCGGTACTGGGGCTGTGTGCCGCGCAACGACATTATCGGGACACCGGTGTTGATCTACATGTCGCTGGACGCACCGCGAGATGCGTGGAACGGGAACATTGCAGACCGGTTTTTGGCCTACGCCAACGCCATCATCCATCCCGGCACGATACGCTGGCGCAGATTGTTCCATGTGTTTTAAGCTGTAGGCGGTCTGGCGCCCCAAACCGTCAGCCCGATTTTCGAACTAGAATAGAAACACGCACGTCCACCGTGTGATTCACGATAGGTGACTCGTCCTACGTGGCGTCCCACCGCCGCGGCCCATGGGGCAGTCAGCTGCACCACCCGTCGCTGCATCACGAAAGTCTCTTGAAGGCGGGCTCAACCATGAAATACGCCGACGCTGGGGTCAACATAGCTGTCGCTGACGACGCGAAGCAGCGCATACGCCATTTAGCGAGCCGCACGTTCACGCCAGCTGTGCTGGGCGGAATTGGCGGGTTCGGGGCGCTGTTTGCATTGGACATGAAGAAGTGGAAAGAGCCGGTCATGGTTTCCAGTGCGGATGGCGTGGGTACAAAGCTGAAGGTGGCGATGGCGGCAGGCGTTCACTCGACGGTGGGCGGAGACCTGGTGAATCACTGCATCAATGACATATTGGTGCAGGGGGCAGAGCCGCTGTTTTTCCTCGATTATCTGGCGATGGGCAAACTGGAGCCGGATGTGATTGAGCAGTTGGTGGATGGGATGAGCCGTTCGTGCCGCAAGGCGGGATGCGCGTTGATTGGCGGGGAAACGGCGGAGATGCCGGGGTTTTATCCTCCGGGTGAATACGATTTGGCGGGATTCATTGTGGGCGTAGTGGAGCGAAAGAAAATTCTGACCGGAAAGAATGTGAAACCCGGCGATACGCTGCTGGCTTTGCCGTCTGCGGGGTTGCACACCAACGGATACTCGCTGGCGCGCAAATTGATTTTTGAAATTGCGAAGCTGAAGCCGGACACGTATGTGGCGGAAGTTGGAAACAAGATTGGCGCGGAGTTGCTGAAGCCGCATGTTTGTTATGCGCCGGCCTTGAAGAATACTTTGGCGAATGGATGGGTGTCGGCACTGGCGCACATTACGGGCGGCGGCATTCCGGGGAATCTGCCGCGGGTTTTGCCGAGTGGCGTGAAGGCGATCATTGATCTGGACGCGTGGCCAGTGCCGCCGATTTTCAAGTACCTGGCAAAGCTGGGGGAGATCGATCCCGAGGAATTGCTGCAATCGTTCAATATGGGTGTTGGAATGATTGTGATTGTTCCGGCCGAGCATGTGAAGGAAGCCGAAGCGGAT
>DASXBH010000217.1:0-8587 GCA_036491775.1 Candidatus Acidiferrum sp. | reverse complement strand
ACGGCTCGTTCGAAGGGGAAGCGGCGCGGCTGCTTTCCGCGGTAGAAATCCCTGCAGCGGGAAAGTCTCGCGAAGCAATACTCACCGAGTTTCAAAAGCGCGGCTTGCTGCTCACTCACATCATGGAGTGTGCCCCGGAATCCAGCAGTGACGCAGCATCGCTGCAGGCTCTCCTGGCATCACAGCTTCAGGCGGCGTTGGTACGAGTCCGCCGTTCCTTGAAGCCCAAGCGTGTCGTGGTGATCTCGCACCATCTCGATTTTCTGATGCCCCAGCTCAACGAGTCCTCGCTTGGATGTCCCGTCGCGCTGGCCTACTTGGACGCGACAAGCCATTCCGGTTCACTGGGCGAGCACAACCAGAACACATTTCGGCAAGCTTTATCGGCATCGGGCGTATCTTAGAACACGGGGGCTTTGTGATAATTGTCACTGCGAAAGGTGACGCGTTAACGCAAACTAACCCTCGCTGCTACAGCTTTTTGGGTATGATAGAATTCATCTGATTCAGGCTCCGTAAGGGGTGCACTGTGAAGACTCGGGCAAAATTCGGTGTCGGCATAACTGTCATTTTGTTCTCGTTGGTATTCCTGGCGTGGCTGGGTTACGGCGAAAGCAAGACCTACTACCACACCATTGCGGAATATCAGGGTTTGCAGGGTTCCGATCGTACTCACCGCATGCGCATCGCGGGCACCGTGGTTCCGGGCACCATTCAATATCTCTCCGGCCGGGTCAATTTCAGTCTGGAAGAGCAGGGAAAAACTCTGACCATCAGCTACGTCGGAACTGACCCGCTTCCCGACACCTTCAAAGACAAGGCACAGGCACTTGTTGAAGGCCGCCCCGATGCTAATGGGCGGTTTGTAGCCGAGCACGTACAGGCAAAATGCGCTTCGAAGTATGAAGCGGCTCCGGGCGGATCAGGCGCACCGGCAGGCATGACGCAAAAAAGCAGCATGTAGGTAGCGCGCCCGCGGCACACTCACGGGGGAGGGCGTAGTTCATGGATGTATTCGGATCATTTTCGCTCCTGCTCGCATTTGTCTGCGCGCTGTACGCCTTCATCGGCGGTATCGCCGCCATCTACACCCGCCATCCGCTGCTGATCAAAAGCACTCGACAAGCTGGCATCGTCACCTGCGTGCTGATTTTTTGCGGCACCATCAGCTTGGAATATCTTCTCTATACCGACAATTTCTCCATGGCCTACGTGGTGGCCCACAGTAACCGCGATCTCTCCAGTTTCTACAAATTTGCCGCGCTCTGGGCTGGCCAGGAAGGCTCGCTACTCTTCTGGAGCTGCCTGCTTTCTGTTTACGTCATTTCCGTTTTGATCGCTTATCGCAACAAGAACGGCGAATTGATGCCGTATGTTGGCGTGGTCCTCGCCGGCGTGCAGATTTTCTTCCTCACACTGAACAACTTCGTAGAAAGCCCCTTCAAAGCGCTGGGCACCGTGAATGCCAGCGGCGCTCTTGAGATGGTTACGCGCTCCGACGGCAACGGTTTGAATCCTTTGCTGCAGTATCCGGAAATGGTCATTCATCCGCCAAACCTCTACTCCGGCTATACCGGTTTCACGATTCCGTTCGCGTTCGCTTTGGCAGCCTTGCTCGCGCGGTACCCCGGCGAGAAGTGGATTCATCTCACACGCAAGTGGACCATGATTGCCTGGTGCTTCCAGTCCATTGGCATCATGCTTGGCGCACATTGGGCTTATGCAGTTTTGGGTTGGGGCGGCTATTGGGGCTGGGATCCAGTCGAAAACGCTTCGTTGCTTCCGTGGCTGACCGGAACGGCGTTTCTGCACTCCGTGATGATGCAGGAAAAACGCGGTATGATGAAGGTCTGGAACGTCTGGCTGGTCTTCTGCACCTTCCTGCTCTGCATCCTTGGAACATTCCTGACCCGCAGCGGCGTGGTCAGTTCCGTTCACGCTTTCGCCAACTCGCAGATCGGCCCGTGGTTCGTCGGCTTCATGGGCGTGATCTTGCTGGTCTGCTTCACCGCCTACTTCAAGAATCGCGACTACCTCAAGAGCGAAAACCAGCTCGATTCCATGGTTTCGCGCGAATCCAGTTTCCTGTTCAATAATTTGCTTTTCCTGGTCGCATGCATCGCTGTTCTCTCTGGCACGCTCTTCCCGGTATTTTCTGAATGGTTCTCTGGCTCACGCATCAGCGTCGGCGCGCCATTCTTTAACAAAGTGATGATCCCCATCGGCCTCGCCATCTTGTTCCTGACCGGCGTTGGCCCGCTGTTGGCTTGGCGTAAGACTTCCGTCGACAGCATGAAGCGCAATTTCGGTTGGCCGTTGATAGCCGGCGCGGTTGGCGGTGCGATTTTCTTCGCACTTGGTTATCGCGAAGCTGCGTCGCAAGTTTGCCTGTTCCTCTGCGTATTCGTTACCGCGACAATTTTCATGGAATTCTACCGCGGCGCGAAAGTCATCTCCGCGCGCACTGGCATGAGCATGATGATGGCGGCGCACGAACTGGCCATGCGCAACACCCGCCGCTACGGCGGTTACGTGGTGCACTTCGGCATGGTGCTGATCTTCATCGGTCTGGCCGGCGCGGCATTCAATAAAGACGTGCAGAAGACCATGAACCTGGGCGAGTCCATGCAACTCGGGCCGTACACCCTGGTCCTGCAAAGCGGCGACACCAAGGTCGAACGCAATTACACCGCAGAGCGCATGATCGTTGAAGTCCTCAAGAACAATAAGCAGATCATGATGCTGTACCCCGAAAAGCGGAAATTCTCCGGCAACGAACAGCAAGCCGGCACCATGGTTTCCATCTATTCCACCCTGCGTGACGACTTGTACGTGGTCTACTCCGGACAGGATCCAGACACCGGTTTCCCGGTAATTCACGCCTATCTCAATCCGCTGGTGAAGTGGATTTGGCTGGGTGGCGTTTGGGTTGTGATGGGTACGCTGCTCGCGCTGATGCCGAATCGCAAGGCCACACTCGTGCTCGCTGCTGTTCCGGAAACTTCGCCTGCCACAGCCGCGCTGCAGCAAACGCTGAATCCCAGCGTGTCTCTAAGAGAAGGTCATGACTAAGCGTAAACGCTCCATATTCCTCATCATTCTCTTCAGTCTGGCTGTGAGCCCACTGCTGACCATTCGTCTCGCTGCCCAATCCGACCGTGCCAAGGCCGTCGGCATGAAGCTCAAATGCATGTGCAAGGGCTGCGACATGACTGCCGGCGGTTGCTCGCATCCTGGCGGCGCTTTCTCCGGCCCCTGCGAAACAGCAAAGGGCATGCTTAAGGAAGTCGACCAGCACATCGCCAAGGGCGAATCCGACGAACAGATCATGCAAGCCTTCGTGCAGGAATATGGCTCGGTAGTGTACGTGGAACCGCCCAAGCACGGTTTTGGCCTGGTTGCCTGGATCATGCCGTTCTTCTACATCATTCTTGGTTTGGCGCTGGTCGTTTTCTTCATCAAGAAATGGCGCAAACAAGCCATCGACGCGCCGGCCACCGCGCACGCGCAGGCCGCCATCAACCCGACCGGCGAGTTTCAGCGCGCACGAGCGCAAGCCGATCGCGAGACCGAGGAATAACGAATGCCGTCTGCGATGCTAGCCATACTGTTTGCGGGATCGATGGAGTGGGCCGTACTCGGAGCCTGCTTAGGCCTTGCCGCCGCCGTGTTCCTCTTCATTTTCTATATTCAGCCAGACGCTTCCGATCTTGCACCGCATCGCACCAAACTCGACCAATTGCTCGAACGGCGCGATACAATCTACGACAACCTGCGCGACCTTAAATTCGAATACCGTGCCGGAAAATACTCGGAAGGCGACTACGAATTAATGAAAAACTCGCTCGAATCGGAAGCGGCTTTGGTCCTCACCGAAATCGAACAGGTCACTGAATCGCAAATCCGCCGTCCTCGTCCCACATCCCGTCCGGCTGCTGCGGACCGGAGTGCTCGATGAAGGCTGTTGGTCCCCGGCTCCTCTCCATTTCGCTTATCGCGCTGCTCGCCGCCACTGCGGCGGTTGCCGGCACGGTTCACGGCACCGTCATCAATCGCACCACGGGCAAGCCTGCGGCCAACGTTGAAGTCACTCTGCTCAACACCATGGCCAACATGGCGGAAGTCGGCACCACCAAGAGCGACGCGCAAGGTCAATTCACATTCGACAATCCCAATATTGGCATGGGCCCTATGCTGCTGCGCGCCACCTACGCCGGAGTGACTCTGAACACGTCGCTGCCCCCAGGACGTCCCGACGTCACCGTGGAAGTCTTCGATGTCTCGAAAGATCCGAAGAGCCTCAAAGTCGATTCGCACGTGGTCATCTTCGAACCCAGTGGCGACAAAATGATTGGCGCGGAAGAATACATCGTCAAGAACGAGTCGCAGCCACCGCAAGCTTATTTCCGCACCGAGGGCAATTTCCAATTCGCGATTCCTGAAAACGCCAAGCTGCAACAAATCGCCACCACCAGTTCCACCGGCATGCCTGTCGTTCAAGCTCCTATCGAAAAAGGGAAGGGCCTGAACGCCATCGCCTACGCCTTTCGTCCCGGTGAAACCAGCATTCGATTGTCGTACGAACTTCCGTATACCGGCAGCGCCACCGTCAAGCTACCGGCTACATACGAGAATGTGAAAATGCTTTTGGTCGCGCCTCCGGGCATCACCGTGACCGCCGATGGTTTGCAGCCCGGTGGACAAGAGCAGGGCATGATGGTCTACATGCACCCGGCGATCCCCGCGAAATCGGCGCTCACTGTAAATATTTCTGGCACCGCTGCGCCACAAGCCGCTGACGCTGGCGGCGGCCAAGGGCAGGGAGGTATGCCTGCACAGGAAGGGAATTCGCGCACCGGTGGCGGCGACATCTCCGCAATTCCTGGCCGCTTAGACGACTTCAAATGGTATTTGCTGGGCGGGCTCGCGGCGCTCTTCGCTATGGGCGCGATTCTGCTTTCGCGTAAACAAGTTGTCGTGTCGCCCGCTACGGAGCCCGACGTGGAGCACATGGCTCCTCCGCCGCCTCCCAAAGCCAACAAAGTGAAGCCGCCTCCGCCCGCTAAGCCTGCGCCTCCGGTCGCACCAGTTGCGACCTCATCTGCTGCTCCGGCAGCTACGGTTGCCGCTGTGAACCAGCAGGTTTCCAGCAGCCTCGACTCGCTGAAAGATTCTATTTTCCGCCTGGAATTGCGGCGGCAAGCTGGCACCATTTCCGAAGAAGACTATGCACGCGAACGCGCACAAATGGAAAAGCTGCTGCGCGACCTGGTGCGCGGCTAACACGTTTACGCATCCGAAGCAGATGCAGATGGCGGCTTGAGCGCTCCCTTGAATCCGCCCGGAAATAACCCTGTGACCTCGCTAAAAGTACCGCCAACTGGACTGCGTTTCGAGAACATCGATAAACGCTATGGCGGACTGTACGCGCTGCGACGCGTTTCCTTTGAGATCGCTCCCGGCGAATGCGTTGTGCTGGCGGGTCGCAACGGCTCCGGCAAAACCACGTTGCTGCGCATCGCCGCGCAAATCGTTCGCCCCACCGCGGGCAAGTTGAGTTTTCCCGGCGCGAACACCAACGCTGATAATCACGACGACGCGCGCCAAGGTCGCCCCGGTTACGTGGCGCACACCACAATGGTCTACGACGAACTCACCGCCGAGGAAAATCTGGTCCTCTTTGCCAAGCTGCAAAATGTCGAACAGGCTGAAGCGCGCGCCCAGGAATTGTTGCGCGATGTAGGGCTCTACGAACGCCGCGACTCCCCAGTCCGCACCTTCTCTCGCGGCATGCGGCAACGCATTGCTATCGCCCGCGCCTTGATCCACAAGCCATCTGTACTGCTTCTCGATGAGCCCGCCACCGGCCTCGACCCCATCGGGATCACCTGGCTCGCCAGTTCGCTGCAGCAACTCAATCAGGCCGGTTGCACCATAGTGATGAGCCTACACGGCGAATCGGAAATTTCCGCGCTGGCCACGCGCGCCGTTCGCCTCGATGCGGGTGCAGTCATCGCGGATACTCAGTCCGGCGCATCGTTGCATTCCATTCTGATTTTTGGGAACGCCTGAGCCATCGCCATGAGCCTGCTCTCCAACACTTCGGTCCTGCTCGGCAAAGAACTCCGCACCGAATTCCGCTCTCGCGAACTCCTGACCACCACCATCGTCTTCATCCTGATGGTCGTCGTTCTCTTCAGCTTCACCTTCGATCCGACCACCGCGGAATCGCGTCGCTTCGGTGGCGGCCTGCTCTGGCTGGCATTCCTTTTCGCGGCATCCCTGATGTTGCAACCCTGTTTTCTGCGCGAACAGAATAACGACACGCTCAGCTCGCTGCGCCTGGCCATCTCCGACCCCTTCGCCATTTTTCTCGCCAAGCTCGTTGCCAACACCCTCTTCCTGATGCTCACCGAACTGCTGATGCTCCCGGTTTTCGCCGTTCTCTACAACGTGCCGATCCTTCCCACCTTCCACTGGCTACTGCTCGTCCTGTTCCTCGGCAGCCTCGGAATCTCCGTGGCCGGCACCGCCCTTTCCGCCATCTCGGCGCAAGCCCGCATGCGCGAACTCCTGCTCCCCCTCTTGCTCTTGCCAATCCTGACTCCCGTGCTGGTCGCCAGCGCGGAAGTGACCGTTGGCCTTCTGGACCGCGATCCGATCATGCAATGGAAGGGAATTGGCTTTTTGGCCGTTTTTGACTTGGTTTTTTTGACAGCTCTATGGATGTTCGGCGAATATCTTTTGGAGGAGTGAATCGCGATGGGTAAACGAGTGCTTCTGGGCGCCCTGGCTATTCTGCTGGTGATTGCAGCGGCCTACGCCTCTTTCTACATCGCTCCTGAAGAACGCACCATGGGCGTCGTCCAACGCATTTTTTACTTCCATGTGGGTAGCGCCTGGGCTGGCATGGACGCGTTTCTGGTTTGCTTCATCTGTAATCTTCTCTACATTTGGAAACGCGAACAGAAATACGATTGGCTCGGCGTGGCCGCCGCGGAAGTAGGTCTGGTGCTCACCACCGTCGTGCTCATCACCGGTCCCATCTGGGCCAAGCCCGCTTGGGGAATCTACTGGACCTGGGACGCGCGCCTGACCTCCACCTTTGTTCTCTGGCTGCTGTACGTTTCCTACTTGCTGCTGCGCACCCTCGTCGAAGAGCCCGACCGCCGCGCTCTGCTTAGCTCGCTCTTCGGCGTGTTCGCGTTCATCGATGTGCCGCTGGTTTTTGGCGCAATCCGCTGGTGGCGCACCCAGCATCCCGCTCCGGTAATTATGGGCGGCCCGGGCTCCGGTCTCGATCCCACCATGAACAAAGTCTTCTTCTTTTCGGTGTTCGCCATGCACGTGCTCACTGTATTTTTGCTGGTCGAACGCTACGGCCTGGAAAAAATGAAATCCGATGTCGACGTCTTGCAGCGTGAAGCGGAGGCTCTATGAAAAATCTCAACAGCGTGTTCGCGGCCTACATTATCGGCTGGGGCGTGTTCTTCCTGTTCTACGTCAGCATCGCCAAACGCACCTCCGATCTTCGTACCGAGATCGAGCGCCTGAAGAATTCCGTAACCCGCAAGTAGGGACACAACATGTTGTGGCCCAGGCCACCAAGGTGTTGGAAACTTGCCGCCGTTGCTTTTGCTTGAATTGTCCGCGGCCGAAGAAAAGGAAATACTTTGAGCAGTAACAAGAAAAAACGCGTCGGCATCGTGCTCTTTCAACTCGGTGGGCCCGACTCTCTCGAAACCGTCGAGCCCTTCCTGCGCAATCTTTTCTACGATCCAGACATCATTCCGCTCGGCCCGCTCAATTTCATTCGCAAGCCACTAGCTCGCTACATCGCCAAGAAGCGTTGCGTCCCCGTCGCCCAGCGTTACGGCCAGATCGGTCGCCGTTCGCCCATCGGCATTCTCACCGAACGCCAGCGTCGCAAACTCGTCGCCGCTCTGGAGCCGTACATCGATCCCGTCGCAGTCACCGCCATGCGCTATTGGAAGCCGCTCACGCAAGAAGCGGTAGACTCGCTGCGCAAAACTGCCAACCTCGACGAGTTGGTCCTTCTCCCGCTCTACCCGCACTATTCCTACGCCACCACCCTCAGCAGCCTCAAAGAATGGCGCCGCGTCTATGGCGAACCGGTCGACGCGCTTCCCGAGCGCACTGTCGAACACTTTTTCGATCATCCGCTCTACATTCAAGCCCTCACGCAAAATATCGGCAAGTGCCTGCGCCAATTTCCCGATAGCTCGCGCATCCATCTGGTTTTCAGTGCCCATGGCCTGCCCATGAGCCTGGTCGAAAAGGGCGACCCTTATCCGCGCCACATCGAAGAAACCGTTCGCCTGGTCTGTGAACTCGGCGCGCAAAAATATTCCAACTGGCCCAAGACGCATCTGCTCTGCTTCCAAAGTAAAGTCGGACCGGCAAAGTGGCTGGAGCCCTCGTTCGTCGGCACACTCGAAAAACTCGGCCACCAGGGCGTCAAAGAAATGATGGTCGTGCCCATCTCCTTCGTCACCGAGCACATCGAAACGCTGCATGAAATCAACATCGAAGGCCGCGCCGACGCCAAAAAAGCCGGCATCGAGCG
>DASXBH010000216.1:0-9291 GCA_036491775.1 Candidatus Acidiferrum sp. | reverse complement strand
TCCAAAGTCTTCACGAATTCTCTGGTTCGGGTTGCTGAAGGCCTCGGCAATTCCACTTGGCGCCCCCGTTGAAGTCAGAATTTCGGCGCCATTCGCAACCGGCCACAGCGCAAGTAGTGGCTTGATGCTTGCCACCGCCTTGGCTCTGGAAGTGTCGTCCGGGACCAGCGACAAATTGCTCAGCCCCAAACTCTGCCGGAAACCTTCATAATTCGCGAAGACGAAAGTTTTATCTTTGCGGATTGGACCGCCAATCGAGGCACCGAATACGTTACGGCGAAAACCGGGAATATCGCCGTGGTCGAAAAAATTGCGCGCGTCCAGGGCGCTGTTCCGTAGGAATTCATAAGCGCTGCCGTGGAACTGGTTGGTTCCCGAGGCAGTCGCGATGTTGATCTGGGCTCCTGGCCGCTTGCCATATTCTGCGCCATAAGTATCCTTCACCACGGAAAACTCCCGCACCGCGTCTACGCCCAGAAGTTGTCCGCTTACTCCGCCTGGAGTGTTATTAATTTCCGACGCGCTAGTGAATTCGACACCGTTCAGAAGATAGAGATTCTCCTGGGGACGACGGCCAGAGGCGGAAAACATATTGCCGACAACGGAATTGGATGTGCCGATTCCACCTGCGCGCTGCGACGTGTAGTTCACTACGCCTGGATTCAGCGTGATGAGTTGATCATAACTGCGCCCATTCAGGGGGAGATCTTTGACCTGTTGTTCGCCAACCAGTCCGGAAACATCTTCGGTACTGATCACGACAATCGTGGGAGCGGCCTCTACGTGCACGACCTGCCGCACGTCACCGATTTGTAGCACCACGTTGACCGTTTCCGGTTGTCCCAGCGCCAGGGAAATGCCGGTCTTCTCTTCACTGCGAAAACCAGACTTCTCCGTCCTGATGACGTAGCGACCCACTGGCAGCGAGGCTGCATCGTACCGGCCGGTTTCGTCGGTGACCAGATTGCGAATTGTCCCCGTCTCCATATTTTTGATTTGAACGGAGACGCCTTGAATGGCTCCGCCGGAAGAGTCGGTGACGATGCCCTGAATGGAAGCTTCTCCCTGCGCGAAGCTGAGACTCGCGAGAGTCAGCCACAAAATAAACAGTAAAGACCAGGTACGAAATACCGTTTGCTTATGGGAATCGCCATTTCTTTGGAAACTCATTTTTATCTCCGAGATAGATTTAGATTGCTTCGCGAAGCGCAGGCTTTCGGTTGCTCCAGGATTCGGGCAACTATGGGTGAGATCAACAACAACAGCGGAGTTGCGGAGAACTGAGGGTAAAACGGAAAAGTGATGCGGCATTTGCCGGCGAAGCAACAATGAAACGAACGTGTAGCGGAACGAAATGATTAACGCGCATTGGCAACTCCCGAACGCGCCAAGACTTTGGCCATGCTAGTTGCCGCATGGCGTTGTGCGAGTGTGTGCGCGCCACTCCAGACCAACTGCAGCCCGGCAAAAATGGCGACCATGGCAACCGCCGCTCTCAACTTTTTTGCGGGCACTTTCGGTGCCAACAGGCAACCGAGTACGACGCCGGGAATTCCGCCCAGCAGCAGTTGAAACAGGATCGGCAGGCTGACCGAACCAAAACTCCAGTGAAACGCGCCGCCGATTACGGCGAGGACTAACCCAAAGAGCAGGTCTGTACCTACGACTTGGGCTGGCGACATTTCGGAATAGTTCAGCAGCAGGACCGTCCCCAACGCGCCCGCGCCTGCGGAAGAAAATCCAGACTCGACTCCGATGGGCAGCGCAAGCCATGGAAGCCATCGATGATTCCTGGCGGCGAACGAAGGATTTTGAATGCGACGAATGAACGTGACGCTGGAAGACGCCGCTAAAATAATGCCCAGTAGCAGGACCACTACTGGATTGCCCGCGTCGTGATTCAAAAGGCGGAGGGCCCAGGTGCCCACCAAAAGTCCCGGCACCGCGCCTTGCAACAGCAGCCACAGATAGCGTGAATGGATATGTTTTCCGGCGAGGTAAAAAGGAGCCGCGATTAATCGAAGCACGCCGGCAAACAGGAATGCGGTTCCTACGGCTTCCCCAGCGGTCAATCCGGCAAGCAGCACGAGCGCCGGGACGGTAAAGCTTCCGCCACCGACACCGGTCAGCCCAACCGCCAAGGCAATCAGGAAGCCCACAAGGTAGTGCATCATTGCCCGCCTTGAGAAAATGTATGTATGCCGCATTCCAACTTCTTGCCGCCCCAACGGCCGGAACGTGGATTGGCTGGGTCATCCGGAATGGCGGTGCACGGTTCGCAACCAATGCTCAAATAGCCTTGGTCGTACTGCGGCAAATAACTGAAATGCTTTTCTGCGGTGTACTCCCACACTTTTCCCCACGTCCAATCGGCGAGAAGACTCACTTTCAAAAGTATTTTTCCACTCGGCAGACGATGCTCTTCGGCTTTCTTCAGATTCTTACGCGTAGGCGATTGCTCGCGACGCAATCCGGTGAACCACAGTTCGTAAGGTTCCAGTGCTTGCAGCAATGGATCGACTTTGCGCAGTTGGCAGCATCGTGTTGGGTCCGTCCGATTCAAGATTCCGAATTCCGATTCCTGTTCTTGCACAGTGTTTTGCGGAATCACATTCACCAGGTTCAGAGACCATTCCTTCGCCATGCGATCACGGTACTCATACGTCTGGGCGAAGTGATAACCGGTCTCAAGGAAAAGCACCGGAATCGCAGGAATTCGTTGCCGGACAAAGTCGAGCACGATCATGTCTTCGGCTTGAAAACTGCACGTCAAACAGGCTGGCCGGCCGGAATGCTGATTCAACACCGCATCCAAAACTTCGGCCGCGGTAAGAGCTTCGAGAGCTTCAACGAGAGCGGTTGCCATTTCAATTGATCCTTTCTGGATGAGCGGCCAGCGGCGGTATGCGGAGCGCTTCCAATAAAAGCATCACGCGTTCCAGTGCTTCCGCTTGCCTCTCAGGGAGTCCCAGTTCGCCAAGATCAAAAAAGTGCGCGCCCGCCGCGTTTCGTAACTCCGCAAGCTCTTTATCGTTGAGCGAGGCGTTGTGGTAGATCACGACGAATCCTGCGGCGTGCAGAGCGGAGGAAATGGCTGCATTATTTTCGACAACCATCACTTCGAATCCTCGTTCGAAGATTGCGCGCTCCAGAGGAGCGATGAGGGACACACGCGTATTTGCCAAAATGATTGCCGGCTGATGGCCATGCCGCCGGTGTCGCTCCAACGGTGTGACACCGTCTTGCGGCGGTAGCCCGTGCTTTGCCGGGCTTTCGATTCCTCGCGAAAGATCTTCGAGAATCATCCCGGCGGCGAGGGTGGCGTTGGTCAGCGGATCGATGAGGATGAAACTTCCCGTCGTGCGATTGTGGCGGTACGCGTCAAAAAAGAGCGGGCTGCTGGTTTCGAGTTCAACTGTCGCGATGTCATTCATCTGCAGCCGCTCGGTGGCCTCGGATTGAAGATTATTGACGTTGACGCGGTGCCGGACTGCGATGGCTTTTGCACGAGCCTGCCTTGCGCAGTGCTTAATCACATAGAGCCGGCCAGTTTCCAGCGGCGTCGTATGCATCCATACGACGCTCGCGAGAAACCGCTGAGAGATGTGTGGAAGATTCGTGGACGATACCAGCATGTCCCCGCGGCTTAGATCAATTTCATCTGTGAGGGTCAAGGCGACCGACATTGGAGCGGATGCTTCGTCGAGTGGGCCGTCGTAGGTAGTAATTGATTCAACGCGCGACTGCTGGCGAGACGGCAGCGCTGTCACGGCATCGCCTGGGCGAACCACCCCATTGGCAATTTGTCCGGCGAAGCCACGGAAGTTGGCATCTGGACGAAGCACATACTGAATTGGAAACCTGATGCCCAGTGTGCTTGCCGGACGGGGAATTGAAACGTGCTCCAGATGTTCGAGCAAGGCCGGGCCGGTATACCAGGGCATGCGCTCGCTGCGCTCGACGACGTTGTCTCCCGCAAGCGCGCTGATAGGAATACAAGTCACGGCTCGGACGCCCAGGTGTTCTGCAAGCGCAAGAAATTCCCGCTCGAGCTGCTGAAATTTCTCTTGGCGATAGTCGAGCAAGTCCATTTTGTTAACCGCGGCGACCAAGGTTGAAATTCCCAACAGCGAGGAGATGTAGGTGTGGCGGAGCGTTTGGGGGAGCAGACCTTTGGTCCCATCGATCAAAATCACCGCCAAGTCGGCGGTGGATGCTCCGGTAGCCATGTTCCGCGTGTATTGTTCGTGTCCTGGTGTGTCGGCGATGATAAATTTTCGCCGTGCAGTCGTGAAATAGCGGTAACCCACATCGATGGTGATGCCTTGCTCGCGCTCGGCACGGAGTCCGTCGGTGATCAACGAGAAGTCAATGGGGCCGGTGGAACGGTTGATCCGGCTCTTCTTGACGGAAGCGAGTTGGTCTTCGTAAACAGTTTTTGAATCGTGGAGCAGCCTGCCAATCAGCGTGGACTTGCCGTCATCCACGCTCCCAGCGGTGGTGAATCGCAAAAGTTCCTTATTCAAATTCTGTTCGAGGAACTCTGCGAACGAGTTGCTTGTCTCAATGTCCGTAGGAGGCGGCATTAGAAATAGCCCTCGCGTTTCTTAATTTCCATCGACCCTTCCTCATCGTGATCGATCGCGCGATTTTCGCGTTCCGACCGGCGAAACGAAATCATCTCCTCGATGATTTTCGGAACCGTATCGGCGTCGGAGCGAATTGCCCCGGTGCAGGGCACGCAGCCGAGCGACCTCATGCGGCACTTGATTGGCAGAGCCTTTTCACCAGGGCGAAGCTCATCGTGGGGATAAATGAGAACGATGGAGCCATCCCGTACAATAGCCGGACGCTCTTTGGCGAAATACAGCGGCACAATTGGAATATGCTCCGTGTGGATGTACAGCCACACGTCGAGTTCTGTCCAATTGGAGAGAGGAAAGATTCGAATGCTCTCGCCTTTGTCGATTTTCGAATTAAAGATGTTCCACAGTTCTGGCCGCTGATTTTTCGGATCCCACTGTCCATGGACGTCGCGAAAGGAATAAATCCTCTCCTTCGCCCGCGACTTCTCTTCATCGCGCCGCGCTCCTCCAAACGCCGCGTTGAATCCGCCTTCCGCAAGCGCATCCAGGAGCGACTTAGTTTTCAATAGGCCGCAGCACTTTTGCGTGCCCAGCACAAACGGATTCGCCCCGGCATTCAACGCTTCCTGGTTTTTGTGGACGATCAGTTCGGCGCCAATTTGCTTTGGGTATTGGTCGCGGAATTCGATCATCTCGGGAAATTTGTAGCTGGTGTCGACGTGAAGAAGGGGGAACGGTATTTTTCCGGGAAAGAAAGCCTTTTGCGCCAGACGCAGCATCACGGACGAATCTTTTCCGATCGAATAGAGCATCACCGGCCGCGAAAACTCCGCCGCCGCTTCCCGGAGTATGTAGATACTCTCGGCCTCAAGGGCCTTTAAGTGGCTCAGCCGCGAACCTGCCGCTGATTGATCCGGAAAATCCTGGGTGCGTTGTAGCGGTGCTGCGCTGGGTAATTCTTGAGGCACGGTTGCCATGGCTCAGATCCCTTTTCGAAATTCACCGAATAAAAACAAAAAACCCACCTGCCAAATCCTCTGGCGGTGGGTGCTAAAACAGCTCGGCTAGAATTAGAGCTTTAGACCACTAGCCTCCCGGTGCCAGAAGACACGAATGCGCGACACCGACAACAAGTCGACGCAACTCTCTGGCATTCCCGAAAGGTCAATAACATGGGAGGCAGTATACGGACGCGTCTTGCAGAGTGCAACAGTTCGCTGTATTCAATTTTCTTCTAGAGCGTATGCAAAATAATGCTCGGGAAGTATGTGCCGAACCAGCCGGTGCAGCGACAGATTTCAAATCAGCAACTCTCTTTGCCGTGTCTTTACCTTCCTAAGTCCGCTGCCGGAGTCAGGGGCTCCAAAGCCCGAATGTACGTACCCGCACAACCCAGATTCATGTCAGCGAGCCGCCTCAGATGTCCATTGGTCGAAATCTTATGCACCGGCCGCAAATCCTCTCGCATCCGAGTGCGTTAGGAGGAAGTCTAATGAAAGCTGCCGTCGTTCCCGCTGCCAGTAGTTCGTGGCAGATCAAAGACGTTCCACAGCCCCAACCCGGACCTAATCAGGTTCTGGTGAAAATGCATGCGAGCGGCATTTGTTACACCGACGTACATCTGACGCTCGGGCACTTTCCCGGGACATTTCCCCGGATCTTAGGGCACGAGCCAGTGGGCGAGATCATTGCCGTAGCTCCCGACGTCGCAACGCGGAAGGTGGGCGACCGCGTAGGTACCGCCTGGATTCAATCCACCTGCGGGCGCTGCGAATGGTGCCAGCGTGGTCGCAGAATGTTCTGTCCCTACATGAAGGGCACAGGGATTGAGGCACAAGGTGGGCACGCCGAGTACATGCTGATGAATGCGGACGCAACCTATCTGATTCCCGACAAGGTTTCCTACGAGCAAGCAGCGCCGATCTTCTGCGCGGGCTACACGGTCTACAGCGGGCTGCGCTGGGCCGATCCTCAGCCGCACGAGCGCGTGGCGGTGCTTGGAATCGGCGGACTTGGGCACCTCGCAGTGCAATACGCGAAGGCAGCGGGCTTTGAGACCGTCGCCATTTCCCACTCCCCTGACAAAGACAAGCTGATTCGCGAGCTCGGCGCGGATGAAATTGTCCGCGACGGAAAGAGCCTCACCGCGGCGGGCGGCGCCGACATCATCCTCAGCACTTCCAATTCGACGAAGTCCATGGTGGACAGCATTCAGGGATTGCGTCCGGACGGCCGGCTGGTCGCTATGGGCGCGGACGTGGAGCCGCTGTCCGTCTCGCTGGCGGATCTGATCATGAAGCGCATCCGCATCATCGGCAGTCAGCAGAACGGCCCAGAATATCTCTATGAGGCTCTCGATTTTGTCGCGAAAGGAAAAGTGAAAACAATCGTCGAGACTTATCCATTGGCGGAGGCTGCCAAGGCCTACGATCGCGTTGCGGAAGGCAAGGCCCGGTTCCGCGCCGTCCTCACAATGTAGTCGGCGATGCGAGCAGTCACCTCCGCTGTTGGGAGGATCAAACGGGCAACTCTTCCAGCGATGGGCATTCGCTGGTTATGGTGAGTCGGATCAAGAACAAAGGTGAATCATGAGTAGACTGGCTGACAAAGTGGCAGTAGTGACGGGCGCGTCCAAAGGCATAGGCTCTGGGATTGCAACGGCCTTGGGGGCTGCGGGCGCGCGCGTGGCGGTGAACTATTCCTCCGACCGCGAAGGCGCCGAACACGTTGCTCGGGTGATCATCGACAACGGGGGTGCGGCGATCGCGGTCTGGGCAGACGTGTCCAAGGCCGCGGATGTCGCGCGGTTATTTAAAGAGGTGGATTCCGCGTTTGGAAGACTGGACGTTTTGGTCAACAACGCCGGGGTATTCCGCTTCGGCGCCTTCACGGAAATCAGCGAAGAGAACTTTCACCTCCACTACAACATTAATGTTCTCGGGACGATCCTCACCGTGCAGGAGGCGATCAAGCGGTTCGGCGCCGGCGGCGGGAGCATCATCAATCTCAGCTCTATTGTGGGCTCGCATCCGGTGGCGGGAGCCCTGCTGTACGCTTCCACGAAAGGCGCCCTCGAGACCCTCACAAAAGGATTGGCGCTCGAACTTGCACCGCGCAAGATTCGGGTCAACGCCATCGCTCCGGGTCATACAGAGACCGAAGGCAATGTAGCTGCCGGCACCTTTGCGGGCGGCGCCGGCGGCGTTCTGGCTGAGAAGACGCCGCTCGGCCGGCTCGGCCGCGTAACGGATATCGCGCCCTTGGCAGTGTTCCTCGCATCAGATGAATCAGCGTGGATTTCCGGAGAAGTCATTCGTGCCGCGGGCGGTCTCGTTTTCGCCACTTGAGTGCCATCAACCGGCCTCCCAATAACACCCTTTCGGCCGAATGCAGAACAACACAGAGAGGAGCGTACGATGCAAGTTCAGAGTGACTACTTTACTGCTTATCACAACCTCAAGCTGACGCGAGATGACAAAGGCGTGCTGGTTGCAGAGTTCCACAGCGACGGCGGGCCGTTCACTATGAGCGCGAAAGCTCACACGGAATTTGTCGATGCCTTCTACCGGATTGCGCAAGATCGTACGAACAAGATCGTAATTCTGACGGGAGCAGGTGGGGACTTCATTATTGACGTCGATTGGTCCTCGTTCGGCGATGCCGCCGATCCCGGCATTTGGAGCCAAGTTCACGACGAAGGCGTTCAGGTTTTGGAAAACATCGCCAATATACGCGTGCCGGTCATCGCGGCTATCGAGGGACGCGCCCACGTGCACTCAGACTACGCGCTGCTTGCCAGTGTAATTGTGGCGGCGGATGGTGCGACCTTCCAGGACGTGGCCCACTTCGCCGCGGGCATCGCGCCCGGTGACGGAATCTTCACCACCTGGAGTTATCGCGCCGGACCAGGACGAGCGGAGGCGTTCCTGCTGAACCCACAACCGCTAACGGCGCGTACCGCATATGAATGGGGAGTGGTTGCCGAAGTTGTGCCGAAAGGCAAGGCGCTCAGCCGGGCGCGGGAATTGGCTGAGCTCTACTTGAAGGCTCCCGAAGTTACACGCCGCAACACACGCGTGCATTTCATTCAGCCCTTGAAAGAACGCATCGTGCGAGAAGTTGGTTACGGGCTGTCGCTCGAAGGAGCGTCGGCAGCCGATCTCGTCAAATCAAGGAAAGCCAAGAGTGAACCAGCCGCTGGAAAAGGAAAATCCGCATGAATGCGAAGAACACTTCCTCCCCGCAGGCAAGTAAGAAGACGCAGCCAGAAGAATTTGATCTGGTGATTCTCGGCGGTGGCACGGGCTCGACCATCGCTGCGTGGACTTTTGCCGGCGAAGGAAAACGCGTCGCGGTCGTCGATCGCAAATACATCGGCGGGTCCTGCCCGAACATCGCGTGCTTGCCGAGCAAGAACATCATCCACAGCGCGAAAGTCGCATCGTACTTTCGTCGAAGCAAGGAATTCGGCATCACACACGACGGCTTCGCGATCGACATGGCGGGGGTGCGCGAGCGTAAGCGCGGCATGGTGCGCGGATTGAACGATATGTATATGGAAAATTACAGGAACACCGGAGCCGAATTCATATTGGGAACGGGCCGGTTCGTAGCTCCGAGAACCGTGGAAGTCGCTTTGCCCAATGGGACCACACGTCAACTGCAGGGCACGAATGTGATCGTGAGTACCGGCACGCGTGCCGCG
>DASXBH010000215.1:0-5147 GCA_036491775.1 Candidatus Acidiferrum sp. | reverse complement strand
AGAAGAGCGAGCGCCGGATAACACGGCATCGAATAATATTCTTGCGTGGTCGAAAAGGTGAAAAAGACCAGGATGAATCCGGTCCAGCAGAGCGCCAGCAACCTTGCACAGCCCGCGCGATCGACTGGCTTGAAGGAGAGCTTCAAGATCGCTGGGAAATAAACGCTCCACGGAAAGAGCCACAGCAGATGGAACAGCCAAAAGTAAAGTCGAGGAACAGTGTTGTAGTCGCGGGGATACCGCAAGTTGAGAAAACGCAGTAGCTGTTCATTGATGAAATAGAACCACAGAAATCCGTGATAGAGACCGGGCCCGCTTTTCAACGTCCAAGCAAAATAGGGAGGATTGCGAAGAGTAGCGAGCACGTGCCAGGGTACGGCGATGAGCAGGATGATCAGCGAACCGGTGAAGGGGTGCAGCCGTTGCCAGGTTCGCCGTGAAAACAATTGTCTGGTGGCAAAAAGGTAGATGACGGCTGCCGCGATTGGAAAAACAATTCCGACCAGGCTTTTCAAGAGCAGACCAGTGCCCAAACTGGCTGCCAAGATTGCCGCCCAGAGTCGTGGATGCTTTTCCTCTTCATCGAGAGCGCGCAAGAAGGCCCACATCGCCAGCGTGATGGTAAAGGTGAGCATTACATCGGGAATCTGGATGCGGGTGAACAGGAATAAACCGATGCAGGTAGACACACACAAGCCTGCATAAAAGCCAGCGCGTTTGCCAAAGGCCCACGTGCCGAACGCCGCGGAAAGCAGCGCCAAGCCGATCGAGGCCAGTGCAACGGGAAGCCGCGCAACCCAGTCGTAAACGCCGAAAATCTTATAGAAAATAGCGATCAGCCAGTAAATCAGCGGCGCCTTTTCCAGGTAGAGCACGCCGTCCAATCGTGCGGTGACCCAGTCGCCGCTGGTGAGCATGGTTTTAGCGATCTGGGCCTGCACGGCGTCGACGTCATCCATGAGAGAAGGCGGGGATACGGCGCAGCCGATGTAAACCGCGGAAGCAAAAAGAAGTACAAGAAGAGGAAAAAACCACCGTTGCTGGGCGAGCTTGTTCATTTCAACGTAAACAGCCGGGCAATTGGACCTGCCACTTTTTCATCCACAAAAACAAAATAAGCAAACCCCAAAGATGATAGCCAACATTAACTTCTCTGTTGAAATGGCGGGTTTTCAACGATTCAATTCCGTCGCGATTGAAAAGCTGACGGTACTCCGAAAGGCCAAACTGCAAAGAGTCTTCAAGCAGGCCACGAAGCGGTCCGCGCAGCCATTCATGCGCCGGAATATCAAAACCGATTTTTGCACGATTGAGGATGGATGGAGGCAATTTATCCTTCATCAGTTCTTTGAGGACAATTTTCTGTCGCGAGCCCTGGATTTTTAGTCTGGCCGGAAGCGCGGCGGCGAATTCGACAATGCGATGATCGAGGAAGGGCGGTCGCACTTCGACGGAATGCGCCATGCTCATGCGATCGCTCTTAGTCAGAATGTCGTCGGCGAGATAATATTTTTGATCAAGCCACAAGTACGGCGCCAGATCGTCATTCACCTTGGGAAGGTTCGGCAATTGCCCAAGTATTTGAGCCAGGGTGTTGGGCAGCGGCGTCTTCACGATGGTGCGCAAATCTTCGCCGGCGAATGTGCCGTTCCAATAGACGTGGGCTCGCTCTGGCGACATGAGCGAACCCTCGAAGAGCCGCTTGACCTTGTAGTCGAAGCCGATTTTTTCGTCGGAGACGGGCCAGTGTCGTAGCGCGGAAATGCCCATGGACAGGGCCGAACGGGGAAATCCGCGGAGGACTCGCGCAATACGGTTGGCGCGATAGGTAAGATAGCCGCCGAAAAGTTCATCCGCGCCTTCACCGCTGAGTGCTACAGTGGTTTTCTTTTTACAGAGCTTAGACAGAAACCACACCGGCAGTGCCCCTGCATCGGCGCTCGGCTCGTCCGAATAGTAGGCAAATTCTTCGATCGCACCTAGAAGATCGACGCTCGGATTCAAATCCAGTTCATCGTGCTCGGTGCCGTATTCTTTTACGGCGGTGCGAATGTAAGTAGACTCATCAAAACTGCGACTGGCAAACGAAATCGAAAACGATTTGAGGCGGGAAGAACTGGCTTTCGCGGCGTAATGCAAAATGGAAGTGGAATCAATGCCACCGCTAAGCCACACGCCTAACGGCACATCGGACAAAAGATGTTCGCGGATGGAATCGGCGAGAAGGGTGTTGAGTTCCTCTTTTGCTTCTTCGAGAGAAATGTCGCGGATGGAACCGTACGGGAGCTGCCAGTAGGTCTTGTTTGTAATTTCGCCGTCGCGCCACTCCATCCAATCGCCCGGCGACACTTTGCGAATGCCGTCGATCATGGTCCAGGGACTGGGGATGTAGTTCAGCGACAGGTAGCAATCAAGAGCTTCGCAACTGAGATTTCGCGGAATTTCCGGATGGATGAGAATGGCTTTGAGTTCGGAACCAAAATAGATATCTTCGCCTCTTCGCACAAAATACAGAGGCTTGATGCCCATGCGATCGCGCGCCAGCACCAGGCGGCGTTGCGGAACGTTCCAAAGCGCGACGGCAAACATCCCGCGGAGCCGCGCAAAACAGTCCGTGTCCCACTGCAGAAAGGCTTTCAGGACAGTTTCGGTATCAGAGTGGGAGCAGAACTTATGTCCTAATTTTTCCAGCTCGGCTCTTAGTTCCAAATGGTTGTAGATTTCACCGTTGAAAACGATGCCGGATTGCCCACCATTTTCGAGGATGGGCTGATTGCCGCCTTCAAGATCGATAATTTTCAGGCGTGCGGCCCCGAAGGAGAACGAATCGGCAGAGAATACGCCCTGCTGATCGGGGCCTCGATGGATAAGAGTCTCCACCATTTCCCTGACTCTTTCCGGAGAGGGCTTGGAATTTTTGTGTGTAAATCCGGCTATTCCGCACAAATGCGTGGGGTCCAGTCAACGAGTAGCATTTTCAATTCTTATAGCTTATCGGTTGAGATGCCGCACAGCAACCCGGCGCTGCCTGCAATCTGAGCTGGGCACGAGTTCCTGAGAGATACAGCCTCTTAAGTGCGAGACCCCATAACACTAGGGAGTAACCGTCATTGTTAGCTGACCGTCCCATGGTTGGAAACTGCGCCTGGAAAAACCGCGCTGGAAGACAGGTCAGAAACAATTTAGGCTTACCAACGTTAGCGTCACGTGCAAATTTAACTGGTTCTGAACCGACAGGAGAAACGTGTAGATGATCTCACCTGGGCTCGCGCAACTTCTGTTGCCGCTCATAGTGGGGATCAGCATCGCACTTATGTTGATCCGTCCACGCAACGTACCGGAGGTTTACTGGATTGGGGCGGGGGTCATCGCATTACTGGTGTTACGGCTGGTTAGTTGGAAAATGGCGGCGCGCGCGACGGAAAAGGCCCTCGACGTTTGCCTGTTTCTCCTCGGGATGATGCTGCTGTCGGAACTGGCACGCGAACATGGCGTCTTCGATTGGCTTTCATCGGTCGCGGTACGTAGTGCCGACGGGTCTTGCGCGCTGCTGTTCGCTTTGATCTACGGCGTTGGAACGCTGGTGACCATCTTTATGTCAAATGACGCGACGGCGGTGGTGCTGACACCCGCGATATTGACCGCGGTGCGTAAAGCTAGAGTTCAGCCGCTTCCCTACCTGTTTGTCTGTGCGTTCATTGCCAATGCGGCATCGTTTGTACTGCCAATTTCAAACCCGGCGAACCTGGTGGTGTTTCACAACGATATGCCGCCGCTGGCGCGATGGCTAGTTTCGTTTGGTGTGCCGTCGCTGCTGTCGATCGTGACGACCTTTGCGGTGCTGCGATGGATCTTTCGTAGGGAGCTTTGCGCGCGGATCGAATGCAAAGTGGAAGCACATCCGCTGCGAGGCGACGGCAAGTTGGTGCTGGCAGGATTGGGCGCGATGGTGGCGGTGTTGCTAGCGGCATCCGCATTCGGGCGAGACTTGGGATTGCCAACATGCGTCGTGGCCCTAGTCATCACTGCTGTTGTCTCCGTTAAGGCGCGCAACAGTCCGGTGAAGCTTTTTCGCGAGATTAGCTGGGAGACTCTGGTACTGGTCGTCGGCCTGTTCGTAATGGTGGACGCGATGGAAAGCATCGGGGCAATGCGAGTCACGCAGAAGTGGCTGCTGTGGGCGGAGCAGTTGGGTGCGTGGGCGGGCACATTGATCATCGGTTTCGGCGTCGGCATTGCGAATAATCTAGTAAATAATCTGCCACTCGGCTTGATCGCTGGAAGCACCGTGCAGGCCGCTCATGTAAAGGGCTTGCTCGCGAACGCTGTGCTCATTGGAGTGGATCTCGGCCCCAATTTATCCATCACCGGATCTCTGGCAACAATTCTGTGGCTCATAGCGCTACGCAAAGAAAAGCTCGAGGTGAGTTTCTGGAGCTTCCTGAAAGTTGGCGCAGTAGCCATGCCGGTGGCGTTATTTATATCTTTGAGCGGAGCGGTTCTCATGCAACTTTGGTTGGGGCGCTTTTGAGTCGATGCCAGGCCAGACTGTGCCTGTGTGGTATAAGTAGGCGGAACAGGCGCGGGCAGTCATGCATCATGTTTTATTTCAGAGCGATGTTCATAGCGAGTTGGTGAGTCATCGCTCTTGCCTTGCCAAAACATTTCCAATTCGACCGAGTTGAGAGCAGTTTCGACAAATGGCATTGGAATGCGTCCGCAATTCCGATAACGTAGCGCAACCTCTGCCCAAGGGGGGAAGAGGCCAAGCATCTCCTACGAAAACGATGCAACCCCTTACCCACATGTCAGGCCACGATATCTTGCGTAGTTCGCTTCGTTTCGTACTTTTCGTTTTGATACTGACAATCGGCGCCACAGCCGCGCAGGCACAATGGATTCCACTGAACCCGGTTAAAGAGGCGGCCACTCAGCCTGACGGGTTGCTGCTAACTCTCGAAAGTGGCTACTTACGATTTCAGGTGAACGGCGATTCCATCGTGCATGTTGTCTATTCGATTGAAAAAGAGCCGGTGCATCACGAAGATTTTCTGATCACAAAAAAGAGCTGGCCGAACGCGGACTTCACTGTTCACGCCGAAGATCCGAAAACGGTCACTCTGAGCACATCGCTGCTGAAGATTGAA
>DASXBH010000214.1:0-5062 GCA_036491775.1 Candidatus Acidiferrum sp. | reverse complement strand
CAACCATTTTAGATAGTCCGTTGAACCACTAGATATTGTCAGCACCACGAATTCCGGCGTGTCGTACGAATGCAACCGCTTCACTTCCCTTTCTAATTCCTTCAGCCGCCTCGCCGTAGTCTTTATAATCAGCAGGTATTCCCGCGCTCGCTCAATCTTGCCCTTCCACCTGTAGATCGACTCCACTGCCGCGGTGCTGATGTTCACGCACGCGGCCAACTTCTTCTCCGCCACGCTTCTCGCAATCTTGCGTCCCTCCGCAAGAGAGCCGCAGGTCACGAACACCACGCGAAATTGTCTCGCACGTGCCATTTTTTCCGTACCTCGCCAACTTTTATTCCTGAGTAGCGTACTTTTCCCGCGTTTCCGCACCGCACCCCTACACCTTGCCTAACAGAACAGTTAGAATATCCGCACTATGAGCACTTCTCCCATCAAATTCGGCACGAGTGGCTGGCGGGGACTCATCGCCGATGATTTCACCTTCGCCACCGTCCGCCTTGCGGTCCGCGCCATCTCTGAACATCTCAAAAGCAAGAAAGCCGATCCTACCGTCCTAGTCGGCTACGACACACGCTTCTACTCTGAAGAATTTTCCGCACTCGCCGTTCACGTGCTCCAGGAAAACGGCATCAAAACGCTGCTCTGCGAGACCTTTACCCCAACTCCCGCCGTGGCCTTCGAAGTCATTCGTCGTAAACTCGACGGCGCCATCAACTTCACTGCCAGTCACAACCCCGCGCAATACCACGGCCTGAAATACTCCGGCTCCGACGCTGGCCCCGCGCTCCCTGAAGTGACCAAAGACATTGAAGCCCGCGTTGCCAAAATCATGGAGCGCGACGCCGCATCTTCATCATCGAAGATCTCCGCGCCCCATCCCAAGCACACCAACGACGGCCTCGGCGAAAAAGTGAATCTTCGCGCCGACTATCTCAAACGCATCAACGAACTGGTCCGCTTTGACATCATCAAAAAAGTCAATTTGAAAGTCGTAGCCGACGTCCTCCACGGTGCCGGAGCAGGCTATCTCGACAAAGCTCTCGCCGACCATGGTATCGACGTGACCGCCCGTCGCACCAACCGCGATTGCCTTTTCGACGGCACCGGTCCCGACGTCAGCGAAGAAAATCTCGCACCTCTCGCCCAAACCGTGAAGGAATCTGGCGCGCAGGTCGGACTGGCTACCGATGGCGACGCCGATCGCTTCGGCATCATCGACTCAGATGGCACCTGGATTCAGCCCAACCTCATTCTTGCGCTCGTCTACGATTACCTGGTCGAGTCGCGCAACTGGAAAATGCCGGCAGGCCGCAGCGTAGCCACCACCCAAATGGTCGATGCCGTCGCCGAGTTCCACGGCCAGACCGCCTATCAGACTCCGGTCGGCTTCAAATATATCGGCCAGTTAATCCGCGAAGATAAGATTGCCCTGGGCGGCGAAGAAAGCGCCGGCCTCACGATTCGCGGCCACATCCCGGAAAAGGATGGTATTCTCGCGTGCCTGCTCGTCGCCGAAATGACCGCCGTGCGGGGCGCCTCCGTCATGGATCAAGTCCGTGCTGTCTACAAGAAACTCGGCCGCGAATTTCACCCGGTCCGCGAGAATCTCCACCTCAACGACGAACAGAAGGCAAAGGCGATCAAAAAGGTGGCCGTGGACGCTTCGACACTACTGGGAAGAAAAGTTGTATCCGTGGATCGCACCGATGGAGCAAAATTTGTCTTCGAAGACGGCTCCTGGATGTTGCTTCGCCTCAGCGGCACCGAACCTCTTCTCCGCCTTTACGTGGAAGCAGACAGCATGGCGGCCACACAGAAATTAGTGCGCGACGCCTCTGATTGGATTTTGAAAGAAGCATGAGCCTGGAGCTACAAGACAAACTGCAGGGCGCTTTGCTGAAGTACAGCCGCCACATTCTCGCGGCGTTCATCGTTGTGCTGCTGATTCACGACGTGTTTGGTACCCACGGTTTTCTCGCGATGCAGAAAAAGCAGCAGGAAATCCAACGCGTCCAAGCGGAAATAAACCGTCTGAACAAAGAGAACGCTGGGTTGGGTCAAGATGTGAAAGATCTGAAGACCGACCCGCAAACCATCAAGAAAATCGCTCGCGAAGAATTGGGACTCGCCAAACCCGGCGAAATTATTATCAAGTTGCCGCCTCCGCCACCGGCCGATTCCCCGGCTCCAAAGCTTTAACGGTCCGTTTTTTGCGACGTGTCCGCCACAACGAAAGCGCCAGCATCCCCAGAAAAATCGCGCAAAGTCCCAAAGTCGCCAAGCCTATCCCGCATTTGTGTTTCGGCAAAATCGATAGTCGCCCGTACACAAATTCAATGTGCACCCAGTACACCAGCAGCGACGTCTTCCCAAACTGTATCGCCGGACTGAATCCCTTCAGCGCCAATCCCCATCGACACCACGCATACGCAAACGACGTGACCAGCAGCAGCACGCCGCACCTCAGCAGCAAAAATTCCGGACTCGCGTGCCAATAGTCGTACACTGCATATAATTGCACCGGCAAGCGATCGAAGAGGATAGAGAACGCAATTGTTGCCACTCCCAGGCCTGCAACCATCGCGAAAAATCGGGCTTCCTGCTCCTGCGCGAATCGCGAAAACAATAAAAATCCCGCCGCTAGCCCCGCAAACGCAAACGCCGCCCAAGGAAAAATTGGGAACAACCAGTGCTGCGGCTCATTAAATACATGCACGCCGTTGGTGTACGACTCCAAGGGCCACGGCAGAAATTTCGGCCTCCACGTCGTCCACAGCGGCGGCGTCAACAACCCAATCAGCACCGCTACCGCAATGGACCACACAATGCTTCGCCGCCGCGCTACCACCACTTGGCCCCCGGCCGTCAACCAGCAAAACACCCCCATCAGCACCATCGACAATCCCAAAATGTTCAGCACGTCCACCCGCACCAAATCCGTCCACGGCACCCACTTGTACCCCAGCACGTACTCCTGGACGCGAAACAGCAATCCCAACCCAAAAATCTCCGCCCCGCGCAGCATTGTCTGCTTGGCTATGACTCCACGGTGCAATCCCTTCTCTCGCAATTTCTCGGTCACCAGCGCAAACGAAACTCCCGCCAGAAAAATAAATAATGGCGCGGGCAGTGTCGCCGCGATTTGCGATAACCTGTACAAGTAGGTTTGGTGCAGCTCAGGCCGCAGCCACGAGTCGTAACAATGGGCCTGAAACATGAGTAGGCACGCCAACCCGCGCATCCAGTCGATATAGCTCAGTCGTGGCAAGTTCACTCTCTTTCGACAGTCTACAATCTTCCGGGCAGCATTTTCCTGCCGCAACAAATCTGTTGTGTAATGTTGCTATGCACTTGCAACCCGTGAGGCACATCCGCGAATGAAGCAGCTCGGTATCTGGCCAGTCTTAGGAATTTGGGCGGCCATCTCTCTTGGCGGCGCCCTGTTTGCTGCTTGGCAGGGATATGGTGGCGTCGCTTTCGCCTCGACTGTGACCATCTTCTCTTTCCTGCTCTTGATCATGTTGCTCTTTGCGGCTCGTGGCCTTGCAGATCGCCTGGCAAAACAGTTTGGTTCCCTCGCGGGCATCAGCCTCGCCGCAGTTTTGTTCCTCGCTTACATCTTCTACCTCGTAGGCACACACTCTTTGTCGATTATTCGCGTCGTAGAGATGGCCGGCTTCATTTTCGTCCCCGTTGGCATCGCCACGCTCGCCGATCGCGCAGCTCCCGGCTCGTGGCTGGACTTCCTCACCCTTGCCGGCGTTTGGGTCTTCGTCAAATTTGGCCCCTCGCACTCGCTGTGGCCGTATCCCGGCGGCCGACTTGCTTATGTCATGACCGTTCTCATAGCCGTCGACGTCGCTCTCGCCACCTTCGTTCTCGTCCGCCGCGTTAACGGCATCGGCTACTCCATCGGCTGGGGCAAAAGCTGGTCGTTCTATGTCCCGGTGAGCTTCCTGATTTTCGCCTGCGTAGCCATCCCCATGGGAATCTCCATGCACTTCATAGCCTTCGCACCGCAATGGAGTCACTGGCGCTCGTTTGCTGGACTTACCGTGGCCATTCTTTTCTTCACTGCGTGGCCCGAAGAGTTTCTGTTTCGTGGATTGCTGCAGAACATGCTGGCGCGCGCTTCGAAAAGCGATTTCGCCGCGTGGTGGACCGCCTCCATGCTCTTTGGCTTTTCGCACATCACCAACATGGGTTTTCCCAACTGGAAGTACGTCACCCTGGCCTGTGTGGCGGGTCTCTTCTACGGCTGGACGTGGCGCCGCTGCAATTCGATATTCGCCTCCGCGCTCGTTCACGCTGGCGTCGACGCTATCTGGCACTTCTTGTTCCGCACTCTTTAGGAATTAAAACGGAGGGTAAATCGCTTTTCCTGGGACTGCTCACTCAAACCATTCACTGCGGTACGCCAGCCACCAACAGGCCGCCAAGATCGGGAATGTCGCGCCTAGCGCCCACCAGAATGGCAGAATCAAATCCGCGATGAGTCCGAAGGCTGTAAACGTCAGCCAGAACACTTTACGTTGCATGTCTTAGTGTAACGTGACTCTTCCGAGCCGACCCAGAGAGCCGCTTCGCTTCGACTCTTTCTCAATCCGCCTGCTTCAGCTTCTCCAGGTATGCCGCATACGCACTCTTCAACTTCGCTGCGTCTGGAGCTGAACTCACATGTTCGATCAGCAGGTTCACAAAGGAGTCCATGGCCTTATCGACTTCCTCAAACAAGGCATGGTTGGTCTTCGAAAGCGCCGTGTCTCCTCCGTAGTCCTCGGCCTTATCCCACGTCCGCTCCAAGATCTTCGCAAGCATGGCCGCTCCCGCATTATCGCCTTTTTGGGACGCGGTGTAGGCCAGTTGCGCCAGCGCGCGGTACGGACCCATCTTGGAGTTGTCCACGCCGACCGTTTGAGGCAGTTTCCGATCTTGCGCTCGCGCTGACCCCGCCGAAAGTAGCGCCATACCCAACGCGACCGAAGCTGCAAATCGCAGCCATTTCGCCGATGTACTGTACGCAATCGAAGCAGACATTCTTCCTCCTTCTTCCACGCCC
>DASXBH010000213.1:0-6398 GCA_036491775.1 Candidatus Acidiferrum sp. | reverse complement strand
GGCTGCTCGCCCCGTTGCCGGCAAGCGTCCAAATACAGCACCAGATAATTTTTCGTAACGTAGTCCTTCGGCGAATAGCCCAGTTCCTTCGCGGCGCGGTCGATCGCATCGCCAGGTCCTTCGAGTTCGACGAACGTCCCGATCGGCACCTCGTCCACCTCGATCAGCAGCCCCTTGGCCCACTTGTGCCGCGCCGGTAGCTGATATGTCGTCCGGTATTTTTCGTACCGAAACCACCCGTTGTACCCCAGGCTTTCGAAAATCTTGCGCATCGCCCCAGAGTCCGACAGCACCAGCTCGATTTCCTCGCGAACCTTATACCGCCCATGCGCCGGATGGATATCCGCAGGCGATTCGCCAAACGACGGCTCGTCCGGCGGGCGCTTAAACGTGAGCAAAATTCGCTGCGTTAGTTTGCCGCCCCCCGATTTGCCCGTGGGCTCCTGCGTCTCTGTGCGAAGCCGCAGCAACTGCCCGCGTTTGGCCACCGTCCCGTCGGGCGTGTCGAATAGCAGATTCATTTCATGCACGCGCCCGGTCCCGGCGAAAACCGATTTGGCCCCCAGCCGTTTCAGCCGCTTCATCAGCACATTGGGATTGGGAACAGGTATTTTAATTTCGGTCTCGTTTGGCATGATTATCTACAACGATTCTCGCATAGTTACGCTGATTGTCAGGCTACGGCAGCAAAGCTCGAGACCCCAGGCACGGCCGACACTGTCATACCGTTTACCCTAAGATTCGAAGGGCTTGCCCTGTGCACCGAAGGGACCGCAGGTCCGCGCCGAATGCGGTCCGCAGGGGCGGGATCGTCCGCGAGATATATACACTTCACCGCCGCTCCAAATGAAGGCTCACCTTAGCATCTCCAGAAGCGCGCATCCCATCTTCAACAGGCAAAATTCTATCCGCCTACACATCCACCATGACTTCCGATAGTATAGCTTTCAGGGATTCCTGCAGAGTTGCAGGGCGTCCGATCCTGCTCCGGACACATCGAAACGAAACGGAATTATGGCAACCGAGTACAAATCGGCGGGTACCTCCTTTTCTCCGGAGGAATCCGCAGGCGGCCCAGGCGTGAAGCCGCCCCTCGCACTCCGCGAGCCCATCGAGCACGTGATCCACGGCGACCGCCGCGTCGACCATTACGCGTGGTTGCGCAAGAAGGATGATCCGCGCGTCATCGCCTATCTCGAAGACGAAAACCGCTACACCGATGCGCGCATGGCCGGCACCGAAGGCCTCCAGGAGTCCCTTTACCAGGAAATGCTGGGCAGAATTCAGCAGACCGACCTCAGCGTCCCCTATTCCCTGCGCGGCTATTCCTACTACACCCGAACCGAAGAAGGAAAGCAGTACGCAATTTATTGCCGAAAAAGAGAAGTTGCCGCTGAGCCTTTACCCAAACCTTCACCCGAAGAAATCTTGCTCGATTTAAATACTTTGGCAGAGGGACACGCGTTTCTGGGTCTCGGCGTTTTCGAAGTCAGCGACGATAATTCCTTGCTCGCCTATGCCACCGATACCACCGGCTATCGTCAATACACTCTCCACGTCAAAAACCTCCACACCGGCGCGCTTCTGCCCTTTCGCGCCGAACGCGTAACCAGCGCCGCATGGGCCAGCAATAACCGTACCCTGTTTTACGTCGTCGAAGATCAAGTCACCAAAAGATCCCACCGCCTGTATCGGCATGTATTCGTAGAAGCAGATCTCCAGCCCGTAGTCGCCAGCCCGCAGCCCGCGAGCCCACCACTCGAATCCAACAACCCACCGCCCGGGCAGAATAGCGACAAGCTCACAAAAAGACCTTCCAAGGGCGGATGGCTGGTGCCCCTCGATAGTGGCGCCCCAAAGCCAGCCGAAATTGCCACAAAGGCTCCGGGAACCGCGGCTCGCGTCATCGGAAAATTTGGCGCCTTTGCCAACATGCTCCGCGGCAATTCCACTGTTCCCGTGCGCGAAGAGCCTAAGCCTGAAGTCATAAAGTCTCAAGAAGTGCAATCGCCATCCGTCAAACCAGCGGAGCGTCCCGAAGATCCGCTCCTCTATGAAGAAAAAGACGAACGCTTCCGCATCGACGTTGAGCGCAGCCGCAGCGGTGCCTATCTATTTCTGGTCACCAACAGCCACACCTCCAGTGAAGTTCGCTCCCTCCGCGCCGATCAGCCTCTCGCCACATTCCAATTAATCGAACGCCGCGAAGAAAATCACGAATACTACGTGGACCATCATCCCGGAAGCTCGGCAGATCCTGCGGGTGGCGTATTCTTCATCCGCACCAACAGTGGTGGCCGAACCTACCGTCTGATGACCGCGCCCGCCACCAATCCGGTGCGCGAACACTGGCACGAAGTCATCCCAAACCGTCCCGGCGTGATGCTCGCCGCTTGCGAAGTGTTTCGCACCCATGTTGTTTTGTTTGAGCGCGAAGATGGCCTGCCCTATTTGCGAATTATCGATATGACCACCCAGGCCCCGTCAGCGCTCGAAGCCTCCCGGCGAATTGAATTCGCTGAACCCGCCTATAACGCAGCCTTTGGCGCGAATCCGGAATTCGACACCGGCCATGTTCGCTATCATTACGAATCGTTCGTCACTCCACGTTCCGTCTTTGACTACGATTTCGCCACCGGGGAACGTATTTTGCGCAAGCAGCAACCGGTGCTCGGCGGCTACGAGCCGACGCGCTACAAAAGCGAGCGCCTTCACGCCGTCGCCACAGATGGCACCCGCATCCCCATCTCGCTGGTCTACCGCCGCGATATTCCCCTGGATGGCAACGCGCCGCTGCTCCTTTATGCCTATGGGAGTTACGGGCTCTCCATGCCCGTGGCCTTTAGTTCGAATCGCCTCAGCCTGCTGGAACGCGGGATGATTTACGCCATCGCCCACATTCGCGGTGGCGGCGAACTTGGCAAACCATGGCACGATGCCGGCCGCATGCATCACAAGATGAACACCTTCACCGATTTTATTTCCAGCGCCGAATATCTGATCGAAAAGCAGTACACCTCGCCCGATCAATTAGTGATTGAAGGCGGCAGCGCCGGCGGCTTGCTGATGGGCGCAGTCACCAATCTGCGCCCGGATTTATTTCGCGTCGTCCTCAGTCACGTTCCTTTCGTCGATGTGTTGAACACCATGCTCGATGCGTCGCTCCCGCTAACCGTCGGCGAGTACGAAGAGTGGGGCAATCCAGAACTCGCCCAGGATTATTTTTATATGCGAAAGTATTGTCCGTACACCAACCTGGAGCGCAAGAATTATCCGACCATGTTGGTGAAGACCGGATTGAACGATAGCCAGGTGATGTATTGGGAGCCCGCCAAATACATCGCCAAATTGCGAACGCTGAAGACCGACGGAAACTCCTTGTTGTTGAAGACGAATATGGGCGCTGGACACGGCGGCGCCAGCGGCCGCTACGACTATCTCCGTGAAATCGCTTTCGATTACGCGTTCCTGGTTCGCGAGCTAGGCTTACACAGTGAAGGAAAAGGGGCACACAACTAAACAATCCGCGCAAATTCGCATAAACCTGTCATCCCGTTCACACTGCGGTCGCGAAGGGGTTTATCCTGAGCAGCGAAAGGACCGGAGAACCAGCACTGTTTGCGAGACCGGAGTCGCATGTATGAAGAAGCTGTCATCCTGACCAGAGAGCCAGCGCCGTTTGCTGGCTCGTAGTGGAGAGATCGTGCCAACATCGCTTGCGACCGCCAGAACGGAAACAGGAGAGCCTAGCCACCTGAGCTACAATCCAACGCCACGGTAAATACGAATTGAATGAGTGAACCCACCACACCATTAATGCAGCAGTACCACGCGGTCAAATCGCGTTATCCGCAGGCCCTACTCCTGTTCCGCCTCGGCGACTTCTACGAACTCTTCTATGAAGACGCCATGATTGCCGCGCGCGAACTCCAAATCACTCTCACCTCCCGCAACCGCGAAAAAGGTCAGCCTATCCCGATGTGTGGCGTTCCCTATCACGCCGCCGACGGCTACATTGCGCGCCTGATTCGTGCCGGCTTCAAAATCGCCATCTGTGAGCAAATGGAGCAGCCTGGCCCAGGCAAAAAACTAGTTCGCCGCGAAGTGACCCGCGTCATTACGCCGGGAACCGCAACCGACGTCTCGGTGCTCGACGCGCGGGAAAATAATTTCCTAGCCAGTGTCGCCCAGAACGGCACCAAGATTGGTTTAGCGTTGGTCGACCTTTCTACTGGCGAATTTCAGGCTACCGAACTGCAAGGTCCCGGCGCCGAAGATCTTTTACGCGACGAACTGCAACTGCAACGACCGCGCGAGACGTTACTCCCCCGCCCGCAACAACTGTTTGAAACCGCCAAGACTTCCCTGCTCGATGGCACCGGCGGCGTCGAAACCCACGTTGAAGACTGGGTGTTCCAGCGCGATTACGCCGAACGAATCCTGCGCGAACAATTCGGTGTCGCGGAACTTACCGGATTCGGCCTCGATGATCATCTGCAAGCCATGTGCGCCGCGGGTGCGATCGTTCACTACCTGCGCGAGAACGCGGCGCGCGGCGAAGACGGCACCAGCGGCGAAGCGCTGCGCCACGTTGATCAAATTCGTTATTACGAGCAGCACGACACCATGTTGCTCGACCCAGTCTCGGTGCGGAACCTCGAATTGCTCGCGCCAATTTTTACTGAAGAGTCCAAGGCCAGCGGCCCCACCACCCTGGTAAGTGCGCTGGACTCAACCGTCACGGGAATGGGTGCGCGATTGCTCCGCTCATGGGTGCTCCGTCCGTTAATTAATCATGACGCGATTGAAGCCCGTCTTGGCGCAGTCGCACACCTTCTTCAGCAGACCGTGGTGCGCGGCGAAATTCGCAAAGAGTTGCGCGGCATCCAGGATTTGGAGCGGCTTACCAGCCGCATTACGCTGGGACTGGCGTCTCCCCGCGAATTGCTCGCCTTGCGCAAATCGCTGGCACAGTTGCCGGTGCTCAAGAATTTCCTGACTCCACCTCAGACCGGCGGCAGCGATCTGCTTCGCGATTTGCACGGGGAAATCGACGAGCTAACCGATGTACGCGAGCGTCTCGAGAAAGCTCTGGCGGATGAGCCTCCCGCGTTGGCCACCGAACCTGGAATGATTCGCTCCGGATATAACGCCGAACTCGATGAACTGCGCGACCTCAGCCAGCACAGTAAACAGATCATTGCTTCGATGGAAGAGCGCGAGCGAAAGCGTACCGGAATCAATTCCCTAAAAATTCGCTTCAACAATATTTTTGGCTACTATATGGAGATTTCCAAGCCCAACCTCCATCTGGCTCCGGCAGATTACGAACGAAAGCAAACCTTAATAAATGCCGAACGCTTCACCTGTCCGGAGTTGAAGGAATACGAACGGAAAATACTGGCGGCCGACGAACGCATCATCGAAATCGAACGCCAGCTCTTTGTGGGGTTGCGTTCAGGAATCGCCGCGCAAGCGGGAAGATTGCGAAAAACGGCCGCGGCAATAGCCAAACTTGACGTGCTCGCCTCATTTGCCAAGATCGCGGCGGACCGCAATTATGTTCGCCCGGAATTTAATGGCACCGGCGAACTGCTGATTGTTGGCGGACGCCATCCGGTGATCGAGGAATTACTGCGCCAGAAGGGGGAACGTTTCGTACCCAACGATTTGTATTTTGAACCGGGACGCCAGCAGTTGTTGCTGATCACCGGGCCTAACATGGGAGGCAAATCCACTTACCTGCGCCAGGCGGCCTTAATTGTGGTAATGGCACAAATGGGATCGTACGTTCCGTCGCGCCAGGCTCGATTGCCTATCACCGATCGTATCTTCACCCGGATCGGAGCCAGCGACAATCTCGCGCGCGGACGCTCCACATTCTTAGTGGAAATGAGCGAAGTGGCAGCGATTTTGCACCACGCCACACCATCGAGCCTGGTGCTGCTCGATGAAGTAGGCCGCGGAACCTCGACTTTCGATGGGCTCTCGATTGCGTGGGCCGTAGTCGAGCATCTGCAGAAAAATACCCGGGCACGCACATTATTCGCCACTCACTACCACGAATTGACGGAGTTGGCGGATTTACTCCCCGCTGTGAAGAATATTCACGTCTCGGTGAAAGAAACGCCAAACGAAATTATCTTCCTGCGTCGCGTCGAGCCTGGAAGTGCCGACAAGAGTTACGGCATTGAAGTCGCTCGCCTCGCCGGCTTACCACGAACCGTAATTGAACGCGCTCGCGAAGTTCTTCGCCGGCACGAAGCCAGCGAACACGCATTAAGCGAAACTCTTACCCCCGGCGCCCATGAAGATGGAAACGGCAATGGAAATCAAAATGTCTTATTTACCGCCCTCGACCGCGCGGTAATCGACCGCCTGAAAGCCGCCGACCTCGA
>DASXBH010000212.1:0-5977 GCA_036491775.1 Candidatus Acidiferrum sp. | reverse complement strand
CGCTCGGCGGGACTCGGTATCACGAAGTCGAACCACAACGTCGCACGATAGGTATAGGCGCTGGCATAGATCATGTGATGGTAGATATCGAGTTCGTCCTCAACAATGTACCAATACCAAGGCTTCTTCAGGCCGAATTCGTCAAGCGTACGCAGAAACTGATCGATGATCCACTCCTCCATAAATTCCTTGAATGAATACGGGCGTTGATCCAGTGCTGTCAGATAATCCGTGGAGATCCCGGTCAAAATCGAGAACAAGCGCCAGCTTCGCCAGAACCACTTGTCGAGTAGGTACTGCACGTACTCGGGATCGTGTTTCATGACCACCGCGATAACAGGATGTCCAATTTGTGCATGCCGCGCTTCATCGGTTTGAATGCTAGTGACCATCCTCTCGAACATGTGGTCGCTGGATTCACGGGCGAGCGCAGCCAATCCAACAAATTGCAAATTGGTGAACCCGGTCTCCAGAACGAAATTCGCGCCGATGGCGAACTCAATTGCGCTTTGTCCGAGGATCAATTCATCAAAGAAGTGCCGGGAAGCCACTGCGAACCAGTTATTGGTGTGGTAGAACTTGTGCGCCCAATCGAACTGGGAGTCCCAGCGCACTAACTGGTGGAAGAGCAGCAAGGGAATCTGAGTATGGCGATATTCATCCAGAGCTCCAAAGGTCGACATGGTTCGCCAGGCGCTGTCGCGGCCAAACCGCGCACCTCGCAAGCTGCCGATGACGCCGGTAAACTCCGCTAGCGGCAATGCCGCTGCATGCACCTTTAGACTATTCATCCATGGCGCAGCCAACTTCTGAATATTTTCCAGGCGGCCTACGGCATCTCGCACCGCATAGACCGCCATGTCTTTTTCGTATTGGTTGTCGACGTATTCGCGATAGGAGGTCTTAAAGGATTCTTCCCACTCCTTCCACTCCGAGTGAGGAAGCCAGGGACGTCCGCTGATCACTTGTGGGAAGACTTCGTCTTCTCGCACATACGTGTAATCCCAATCCAGTTTCCGGGCGAGAGGCAGCCATTCCTCTCTGCTAAGCATGTGCCCTCCTTAGGACTGGAGGCTGGCCCGATGGATGGCCGGTAGTCAGCTACCGGCGTTCCTTGCATCTGCAAATTGAAAAGGAATCGCAGTATACTCAGGTCCCGGCAATCGCGTCAATACAGCGGCTCAACTCTTGAGAGACGTAGTTTTCTCAGCCTCGACCTCGGAACTCGAAGGCCACGGTCAAGAGAAGGAGACGGCGATGAAACACTCACAGCCCAACCAATCCCTGGAGCAAGGGGCAGCATCCACGCAAACTCCTGCCGATCCGCAGACAGTCGAATTTCACTTGGGGATGTTGATCAATGCGATTCCGGGGTTCGTGTGGAGCGCTCTACCGGATGGCAGCGTCGAATTCTGTAACCAGAAGTGGCTTGACTATATAGGGATGCCTTTAAGCCAGATCCGACACGAAGAATTGGCCACCGTCATACATCCACAAGACAAATCCGATTTTGCAGAGAAATGGCAATCGGCCTTGACGCAAGGTGAGTCATTTAAAGCTGAAGCACGGGTGCGCCGAGCTGACGGATGCTACCGCTGGTTCTTGATTCGGGCTGTGCCGCAACACGGAGCCAGCGGGACAATTAACCGCTGGTTCGGTAACAACGTCGACATCGAAGATCTGAAACGGGCTCAAGAAGAAATCGCTGAAGGGAAGCGCATTGCAGAACGGCTGCGTGAGAGCGAGGCTCGGTTCCAGGAAATGGCCGATACGGCACCGGTGATGATTTGGCTGACCGGAACGGATGGTCTTTGCAATTATTTCAACAAACCCTGGCTCGAGTTCACGGGCCGAAGCATGGAGCAGGAAGTGGGCACAGGATGGATCGAAGGCGTCCATCCAGATGATGTGCAAGGATGCTTCGATGGATTCCTGCCCGCATTCCATGCTCGAGAGCCTTTCAGGATCCAGTATCGACTCAGGCGGGTAGATGGAGAATATCGCTGGCTCATTGAGAGTGGCATTCCCAGGTACGCGGGTGGAGAATTCGCCGGCTACATCGGGTCTAACATTGATATCACGGACCTCAAGAGCGCAGAAGCAGAGCGCGAGAGATTGCGGCAAGCACTATCGGAGCTTGCGCATATGAACCGGGTTACAACGATGGGCGAGCTAGCCGCTTCCATAGCGCACGAGATTAAGCAGCCGATCGCGGCAGCGCACACAAGCGCGCAGACCTGCTTGCTATGGCTAGGACGCGAACAGCCGGACATCGAAAAAGCGCAAAAAGCCGTATCGAGAATCATTCAGGATGCAACTCGAGCTTCGGAAATCATCAATCGAATTCGCGTTTTGTTTAAGAAGGAGCAGCCGCAAAGAGAGTGGGTTGACGTGAATGAAGTAATTTTGGAAATGATTAGCCTGATGAGCAGCGAAGCTGGACGCCGGGCCATTTCCATCCATACCGAACTCGCGCCCGCGCTTCCGAAGGTTAGCGCGGACCGGGTGCAATTACAGCAGGTCCTTATGAACCTCATGCTAAATGGTATCGAAGCTATCAGTGACGGGAAGGCGGCGGGTCACCTCACCATCAAATCGCAACGGAGTCCCGAAGACCGGCTGTTGATCTCAGTCAGCGATAGCGGCATGGGATTGCCCCCCGAGCGGGCGGACAAAGTCTTTGACCCGTTTTTCACCACGAAGCCTCAGGGTACGGGCATGGGCTTGTCCATTAGCCGGTCGATCATTGAGTCGCACGGAGGCCGCTTATGGGCCACCGAAAACCCTGACAGGGGCGCAACCTTTCAGTTCACCTTGCCCGTGGAACGTGCCGTGATTGCAACGGCATAAACATCCCTTTATCTGTAGTGTCTGCGCACAATTTATTGGCGAGCGATGCAAAGAATCGATGGGCATCAGCCTTGTTCCTCGGCTCCCGAGTGCCACAGGAGACTCGTGGTGAAGTAAACGGCCGGGAGAAGGTATGCGAACGTCACGAAAACCCACATCAAGGCGCCTGCACACTCCTGATCCTGCAAAGCCGTCATGCTGAACTGCCGCGGGACCGAAAGATATTCCGTGTAAACCACCCGGTCGCAAAAGGCGAGGTACGCCGAAAGTGCGTCGCATGGCAAGGTGGCCAGGAACAGGTATAAAACGATGGACCATTGCGAATGGCGAGGCACGGTGGGCCACGGCGAGATTACCGGCCACCAAAACAACAGTCCGGCTGCTAAGAAGCTTGCGTGTTCGACTTCGTGCCAGAGGTGCGATTGCAGACCTAGTGAGAAGGCGGCCGGAACATGCCATCCGATCAGGACTCCGATCGCGGCGAGCCAGCAAAACAGCGGTTCCCGAACTAGGTATCCGATGTGCTCGAGGAAGGACGAGCGAAGAAATGGGCCCAGGAAGCTGCGGTTGAACGGCGGCGGCAGGCCGTGCAGAAGCAGGAGCGGCGGCGCTCCGAGCAGAATCAGCGGCGGAGCGACGGTCATCAGAAGAAGATGCTGCACCATGTGAACAGAGAGCCACTGCTCATCGAGCGCTCCTAACGGTGAAGCTACAGCGAGCCAGACGCAAAATAGTCCGCTAAGAAACGCCGCCATTCGTGAAATGGGAATAGCGTTTGGCAAAGCACTGCGCAAGTGAAACCAGCCGCGGAGATAAATAAACGCCATAAGGATCAGCGCCACTGTAACGGGAATTGGCAAGGACCAGGATTGGAGAGCGGATTGAAATGCGGGCTGCACGTTCAACCTTTCAGTGCTTGACGGAAAAACCCTCGGTAGCGTTCGTATCGTTGTTCACGCGGGAAGGATCGTAGGCGGGAGGCGCGCCAGGCGGGCGGAGGATGGTGAGGAAGGAGACGAGGGCGGTGGTTTCGGCGGGACTGAGATTCTTGCCATAAGCAGGCATGTTACCGCCACCTTGCAGCACTTGGCGAATCAACTGGTCTCGCGTGAGTCGAGTGGCGACGGAATCGAGAGCTGGACCGCGCTGTCCGCCCTTCCCGGCGAGTGCATGGCAATTGCGGCATTGCTTTTCCTGAAAGACCACGGCTCCTTTGCGTTCGAGAGCGGTCCTGCCCTGGAGCAAGTGGTCGGGTGTGGGCTCAGCGCTCCACGCGTTCATTTGGGGGCTCCATGGGCTGAATCCCGCCAGATGCGTCAACAATCCGAGCGTGAGCGCAATGAGGATAACGGAGAGAACCGCAATCGGCCGCCTCCGCCAGTGTTTTTCTCCTTCTCCGGCTACAAACGGAAGTAGTACGAGCGCAGCGATCGCTACGACCGGCCCGATGAGGAGGGCAGGAGTTTCGAGCGATGGCGGCAAGAGCGCAAGCAGAGCATAAATCCACAAAAAAAAGTAATCGGGCTTTGGCACTGTTTGGATGATGGTAGGGTCAGGTACACCTGTTGGGCCGAAGGGACCGAAGAAAACCGCGAAGAGGGCAAGTGCCAACAGAATGATGGCGGAGAAGATCAGATCCTTCCAGATACCGTAGGGAACGAAGGGCACGCCGTCTTTCTTGAGCAACTCCTCGTACTGCCTGACATAGGTTTCTTTGCAAACGATGCGACCCGGCATCGGCCATTCGTTGATACCCACCTTCAGCACCAGAAAAAGATGAAGGCTCACAAAGGCAATGAGCAATCCTGGAATCACGAACACATGCAGCGCGAAGAAGCGCGAGAGAGTCGCGCCACCAATAATCGGTCCGCCGAGGATTAATTTGACCAGAGCTGCGCCCACAATCGGCGTACGGCTGGCGATGGATGCTCCGATACCCAATCCCCAGTAGGCGTCCTGATCGAATCGTAACACCTGGCCACTGAAGGCCATGCCGAGCGTCATTAGTAAAAGGAACACGCCTATGAGCCAGGTGAGTTCACGGGGAAATTTGTAAGCCCCGAAGAGAAACACCTGCGCCATGTGAATGAGCACAATGGCAACCATGAAATTCGAGCCCCACCCGTGCAGCGCACGGATGAACCAACCTAAGGCCACACCATGATTTAGGAATTGCAAGCTGTTCCACGCTTCGCTGGCCGAGGGCACATAGATGAGCGCCAGCATAATTCCCGTGACGATTTGCAAAGTAAAGACGGTGAGCGCGGCGCTGCCGAATACATACCACCAGCTTGCACTTCGGCGCGGCACGGAGTGCTCCGCGATCTCGTGAATCGGCTCGCCCAGTTGCAGCCGATGATCGAGCCATTTTCCAATTTGCTCGATCAGGCGCACGGATACTTCCTTTCGAGATTGTGGGCGCTGGGAGAACCGGGCGTGGGAAGCTCACCTGCCTGTATCTGGACGAGGCCGTTTTCCACTTTGCAGGGGTATGTAAACAGGCCGCGCTCCGGCGGACCTGCCGCGCGCGAGCCGTCTTCGTAATAGACGCCGCCGTGACACGGGCACATAAAGAGACCGGATTGCGAAAACCAGCGCACGGGACAGCCGAGATGCGCGCAATTGATCGCAAATACCTGAAATTGCGCTCCGGAGACATGCCGCACCCAACAGGACGTATCCGCTGTTTGACCGTCGGTGGGAGTCACATCGGGATTCCGAAAGGTTGCCAGCCGTGTCTCGCCTTCGGGGAATTGCGTTATCGAGCCCAGGGAAATCCAGGAAAGGTAACCGTTCTTGCGTTCGCGCGTGACCGCGGAAAAAAGAAAGCGAATGATGGGGATCGTGAGGGCGATGGCGATCAGGCCGTTCAGGAGAATTCCTAGTTTCGCCAAGACGCTGCGCCGCGAAATTGTATTTTGTGCTGGTGTCGAGGTGGGCGGAATTGTGTTTTGCGTTCGTGTCGCCATACCTAGCGCCCCCTGCTTTCAGCATTGGAATAAGGCTGTCCGGGAAATTGCGTTCTTTTTGCTGCGAGCCACGCTACAACGTCGGAAATTTGTTGCGCGGACATGGATTGGCCGGGCACATCATTGCGCCAATCCGGTGAACCGACTGCAGGCCATCC
>DASXBH010000211.1:0-36989 GCA_036491775.1 Candidatus Acidiferrum sp. | reverse complement strand
GAGGACACCGCCGGAATCCATGATGCCGCCGAGAGTCAGCCAGCGTGGAGGCTGAAAATCTTGAGGCGGAAGAATGCGACCGCCGGCCCCAGTGTATTCTCCGGCGCGAAGAGAGACGGTAAGGGTCTGCAGCCAGTAGGGGTCGACGGTGACATCGTCATCCATGAAGGCGATGACTTCGCCGCGAGCTTCGCGAATGGCGGCGTTGCGGGCGTTGGAAAGACCCTGACGAGGTTCGAAAAGATAGCGGATGCGACCAGGGGGATTACGCTGAGCAAATTCGCTGACGACGTCGCTGGTCTGGTCGGTGGAATTATTGTCAACGACGAGGATTTCCCATTCGAGCGCATCGGGGAGTTGTTGTGCAGCGACGCTCTGCAAGGCAGCAGGCAAACTGCGGCAACGATTGTAAGTGCAAAGAATGACGGTGAGATGAACGGACATTGAGTGCTTTGCTCAGAAAACGGGAATGCGGCGACGCACCGGCCCAGTAAGCCGCTTGGCTAACGCTGGCTGCAACGAGATGGCACGAAGAGTGGCAAACATACTTTTCAGATGACGTTTCTGCTTCCAATAGAGGCGGGCGGCCATGTACGTCAGATCGCCGAGTTGATGGCGATCAACAAATTTCCAATTCGAGTTTAGCGCTTCTTCCGAAGCTTTCAAGGCGACGGCATCTTCCCCTGCTTCGAACATGCACAGAATCCAATTTTGATAATCGGAAAAGAGCGCGGCCTGCTGCGTTGGTTCGGTGACGCCGAGACGGAGGAGCAAGGCCGGGTTGATTTCGGGAGCAGCGTCGAGTGGATCAGGCTTGCCGGATTTTCGCGCCGATGCAGAAGCTTGTGCAGCTAGCTTACAGAGTGTTTGGAGCTGGCGTTTGCCAAGAGATACTTGTGAACCATGAACACGATACTTGACAACAACTTCTGAAACATTGGCCGCCTGAGCGTTCTCGGCTAGCCGCAAACAGAGATCGTAATCATGGCCAGCGACAAAAGACGAGCGGTAGCCACCGATACGCTGAAACAGTTCGCGTCGAACCAGAATGGCGGAATGGCAAAACGGAAAGTGCGTGAGCAGTGCGTCTTTAAGCTCCGCGTCGCCAGTGGGGAAGGTCAACACCCACATCTTTTGGCCAGTGGGATTGATCCACTCAGCGGCGCCACCTGCAAAACCTGCTTCAGGATGCTGCTCGAGAAAGTCGACCTCGAGTTGCAGGCGATTGGGGAGGGAAACATCGTCGGCATCCATGACCGCGATGTATTTCCCTCGCGCGAGGGCACAACCCGCATTGCGTGCATCCACCAGACTGTTTGCGGAGATTCCGTGCAGACGAACGCGAGCGTCGGCGGCAGCGAAGGTGGCGGCAATTTCCTTTGATTTATCGGTCGAACCGTAGTCGAAAACGATGAGTTCGAAGTCAGTGAAGGACTGCTTCAGGATGCTGTCTACGGCTTCGCCGAGGTAGCGCTCCACATTGCGAACGACGATGACCACGGAAACGAGAGGAGTACGCATCGAGAGTCAGTCTGCCACAACGCGATGCCATTTCAATTTGCGGTTCACGAAGCGCCAGAGCAGTAGAACGGCCGTGCCGGGATTGACGAGCAGCCAGAGAACTTGTTTAAGAACTTGCCGGGCGAGGTAAGAGCTGTCGAGAGACTCGCCCAAGGTGCGCAGACCTTTTTGGTGATATTGCCAAAATTCGCGGCCGGGAAAGCGGACGGCTTCGGCAGCAAGAACGCGGTAATACTCGCGTTTGGTAAAGAGCTTGAGATCCGCTGCTTCCTGAGGCTCAAGAAAGAGGGAAGCAAATTTCCGGACGATGATGTAGCGATCGATAGCGCGCGGCTGGAAATTGCGTGTCGCGTAGGTAATGGATTCGTTGCCGGCACGGAGAAACGAAAGCACTTGGTGGACAAAGCCGAAGTCCCAATGCTCAAGAATCTGCATGCACTTTTCGGTGTCTTCATGGAGCAGGCCTTCCTGGTAGAAAGGCTTTTGCTCGCGAACGATCGAAGAGCGATACATGAGGGTCGAGGGGGAGCCAAAAACGAAGGTACCGGTCCGCAAGTAAAGGCGGGCCATTTCCTTGCCGGGAAGAACCGGCGTAGGGAAAGGATATCCGGAACCGCGCAAGATGGTGCCTTTGAGGTCATAGGCGCTAACGAGTCCAATGGATTCGGATTGTTGGAAACACCGCACCATCGATTGCAGACATTCGGGAAAGATAGCGTCGTCGGCCTGAACCATTTTGCAGTATTGCGATTCGGCGGAGATGGCTGCGAGCGCTGCGTTATAGTGCGGAACCTGAGCGAGCAATTTGGGCTGACGAACGATGCGGATGCGTGAATCACGTTGCGCATAACGTTCGGCAATTTCGCGAGAGCCATCGGTGCTGCAATTATCGGAAAGAACGTACTCGAAGTTGGAATAAGTCTGCGCGAGAACGCTTTCGATGCACTGAGCAAGAAACGGAGCGGTATTGTAAAAAGGCGTGACAACACTAACCAGAGGCTGGTTCACGAAAGACTCCGAACAGCTTGAGAAGCTCCGGTATTGTGGATCACGCAAGGCAAACGCGAAGCAACTAAGTTAAGAATTCTGCTGGCGCTGAGCCTGCAGGAATTTCAAGGAGCACTATTTGTATTCGGCGAGAGCGCTGTCGTCGTACATGGCGAGCGCCTCGGCTGGCAAAGGGCTGAGATCGGAGCCGCGCAGATAATCCTGCATGGTGGTGCCGGTGCACGCGGAATCGATATTGGCGGCCCCCACGCGATTCAGAACATCGTCGAGGTTCACCGTGCGAAAATCGATGCTATAGCGAGTGTACGGCGAGCTGTTCGGCACCGTAGAGTGCAAGTGTGCCGCGGAAAACAGGAATGGGCCGCCCACTTCACAGACGAGCCGTACCTGCGGCTCCATTTGGACCGGCTCTTCGGGCTTGGGCTGCACACGAGTATCGGTTTTCACGTGCTGGGCGGCATTCTGACGGCTCTCGAGATTCCACTTCTGATAATTGTACGTGTGGGAGCCGTTCTTCACCGGATGCTCGAAATAATACGGGTGAAACGCCATGCAATTTTCTTCGTTTAGTGGGTAGACCGGCATCCACCAATTGATCTGACAGAACGGCGCGGAATACCAGGTGTCGCGATGCGGATGAAAGGCGTAGGCGATGCCGGATTTGAGGTAATCGCCGGGAAACGCGGTGCGAAGGCGCGGCACGTCGAAATAAGTTTTGGCAGGATCGCAACCGGCTTCATGGAGCATGCCCTGAATATATTCCTTGGATTTTGCATGGTGAATGAAGCGCGGCTTCAAAACGGCAAGCTTTTCGACGCAGCGTTCGACCGGAAGCGATTCGTGAACGGTCAGCGGATCGAGCGGGTGGAAAGCCTCTTCGATCAAATCTTTGGCAAGCTGACAAAGCTGGAGCGCATGGGGAGACGGCGATTGAACGAAAATAGAGCCGCGGTAAAGATTTTTGCGACGAACCTCGTCGGTGGTCTTGGCATCGACAAAGATATTCATGGGTGGCTAACCTTTGAACCTTTCCAAAGTATTTAGGGGCTTATTTTTGCAACCCAGAGGTCGGGTAACTGGGCTACTTCGGGCCATTGGAATCCGAAACGCTTTTCTCTGAAGCCACGGCTTCAGAATTGAGCCAACGCAAATAATAGCCTGTATTGCCGATTCTGGACCAGTGGGAAGCTTCAGAACCACTAGGGATATCGCTGGAGACAACGGCCTTGGCGCCGGTCTGGGCAAGGCGCTGTAGAACCTTTTCCTGGGTGGCAGGATCGCTGCCCCAGAAGGACTGGGGCGAGCCCTCGTGGCCGCCGGGCCAGTAATAGACTTCCGCAATAATTTGCAAGCGCGCCAGGCGAGCCCACATTACGGTGCCGAGATTCGAGAAATTCAAAGAGGCGATTTGATCACCGGGCCGCAAGCCAAGTTTTTTGGCACCCTCGGCAATGTCTTGATAGGAACCCGCATCGGAGGTCCAGGTATGGCGGACACCGGCGATGGCGGGTACGGCGAATAGTCCGAGAAAAACGAGCACCTGTAGAGCAGCGATGCCGGAGAACAGGCGGCGCGTGGGAAAATCGTCGGCCCAGAAGATACAGGCAAACAGGCAGACGCCCAGGACGGCGAAAAAGGGGCCGACATAGCGAGTTTCGTAGTGAACGAAAGCGTAGAGCGCGATGCCAATGGCGGAAGGTACAAGCAAAAACCATGAACGAAAAAGATTTTCGAGAACGCGTAATTTGCTTTTAGCTTCGTAGACAACAATCAGCAGCGTGCTGAAGAAGATTCCGTTGAGCGCGTAAAAGACGGTGAGAAATTCGAAATGAAGATTACGGAAGATGGCCCGGAGTTGCTGGCGCGGATGGAAGTGGGGCGTTACTCCCTCGTACCAGAAAGTAGGATCGTACCAAGCCGGGTAGGTTCCGGGCAGTGGAGTCTTGAATTCGAAAGTGTCGGGAGAAGAAAAGATTTCGCGCGTTGGATGGATCGGAAGGCCAGCGGAGGAGGAGCCGCCTTGCCAGTGATGCCGCGGGATGCCATTCACGTGAACGGCGTAATTATATTTCCCCGACTCGCCCGTGGTGAGATGGCCTTTCTGAAGGGAAAGAGCCGCGATGAAAGGAACGGAAATCACGAAAAAAGCCGCCACGGAAATGAGGACGCGCCGCGAGTTTTGTTTTGCAGCGAGCCACGCCGTCGCTAGCAGGATCAGGGAGAGAGGAAACATGACTCCTTTAGTCAAATAGCTCAAGCCGAGCACGACGCCGAGCGCAAGATACGTTTTCCAAGTGGCATGGGTGCAGGCAATGCGAAGGAGCAAACCGCAGGAGAGATAGAAAAGCGCGGCGACCAACATGTCGGGATTAGTTTCGTAGGTGCCGATGAGCCCGAGCGAGGACCACAAGAAAATGGTGTAAGCGACGGTGAGCCAAGGCCAATCCGACGGAGAGAGAGAGTTTTCAAGGTGAGAAATACGGCGAAGAAAGGGCAACTGCTGAATAAAGAAGTCGAAGCACGCAACAGCGAAAAGAAAAATGAAGAAAAGCAGAAGATGAATGACGGGGTATTCGTCGTGGAGCGAAGGCTTGGAAATGGCGAGCGTGGCGCCTAGGAGGAAGGCGTAGAGAGGACTCCAAATGCCGTTGATGAGGGCGGCGGGATGACCATGAAAGAAAAAGTCCCCCATGTCGAGATAGGAGACAGTGTCGTTGACGAGATCGAAGCGGGATACCCAGGCTTGCGATGCGCCAAGGAGTATAGCCAAGGCCCAGAAGGCGATGCGCAACCGTTTTTGGATGGGTAGGTTCATAGGACTTGCGGGATGGCCGTGAGTGTCAAAGAAATGGGAATTGGAAGGGCCTGGTGCTAAGCAGACTGCATCGCGTGTGCGACAGCCATCTGGGCTACGGTGTCGAAGTGCGCGGCGGAACGCTGCAAAGCTTGCTGACGATAGGCGACTAACCGCTGAACGATCTGCGGTTCGCGAGATTCAAGGAGCGCCAAGGTTTCGACTACGTCGCTGGCGGTAAAACTGGCGATTTGCAGCACAGAGCCAGTCTGACCTAAATCCTGCATGACCCAGTTCACTTTAGGATCGAAGGAAAGCGCGACGAGCGGCTTCTGTGCCAAGAATCCGAAAATGGTGCTGTGCAGGCGGCTGGCAATCAGAAAATCTGCAGCCTGCAAAGTGGCGAGCAATTCTTTCCAGTTCGAGATTTCCGGGAAAGAGGCTTGCTGCTGCAAGGCGTTTTTTGCGGCGGTGTCGAAGCGCGAGAGCAATTCCGGGATGACGGTATTGTCGCCACGAGCGGAACAGACAAACACCAGGGAATAGTTTCGAGCGAGGAGCTGAGAAATTGCTTGCGCCAATTGGTCGAGGTAGCGATGGTAGAGATCGCGATCGGCCGAAGGCCATAGACCCGGTTTAGCGAACACGATCGGGCTGATCGCGACAACCCGGCGGTCTTGTGCACTATGGCGGCGAGACGTGGGCTGCGGGATCTCTTCGGAAGGCAAACTGAACGCAAGATCAGGAATCACGACATCATTTGCAGCGTGGGAAAATAGTCCGGCAGCGATAGAACGCGTATTCGCTTCGCGATATGAACGGACGCTGGACAATCGCAGCGCCCGTGACAAAAAGAAGCGAGAAGCGGGAGAGGAGATTTTCCCCGCGCCGAGACTGGTCATGACGCAGGGCACACCGGTGAGTTTCGCAAGGAGCGTCCACTTAAACAGGGCGTACGGATGGCCCCACGGACCACCCCATTCGTCGTCCAACTGACCACCACCGCAGATAACGAGAAGGTCGTGAGATCGTAAGAATTTGCGGCCGCCGGTCCAGTGACGAAATTCATTGCGGGGGCCTTTGAGTCTCGATTTGATGGCACGTGCCAAACGATGTGCGCCTGGAATTCTGCGAAATGCGGCCTTGAAAGAAGAAGACGAAGAAGGCTGGCCATTGCGCGGCTCAGAGTTCAGGGCGACCGATGAAAGCGCCGGCGTCATACCGTAATAGGGATTGCTGGAAGCGGTAAGTGGAAAAGCGTGAGAGCCGTGGCGGGCCAGATAATTTTCGCAGTTAAGAGATATTCCAGAAAATTGAGCGTTCGGGAGACGCTGGCGCAGATTGGCAATCATGGAATCCTGGATTGCAGCATCACCGAAATTCCCGCCAGTATAGGGCGTCAAAAGAGCAATGCGGGGGCCGCTGCCGGAGAATGGAATGGACGATAAGGAAGGCGGAGGGGTCGGCACAGGAGCGTCATGGGAAGCGTCTTTGGTCAAGGTGAACCGTTGATCTTGAGCAATCATAAGGTAACAGCGAATTGGTTGGGGCGGGGCCGTGATGAGATGAGCTTAGCGTTTTACCGCAACAACAAAGAGAGTCTGGCCATAACCGGCACGTTCTTTTAGGCGCTTGACGCGGGATGCGCCGAAGGCGGAATCCAAGTAATTATTCAGGCGTCGCGAGTTGATAAGACGAAGCAGGCCAAGATGGCCGTCGGGTTCGAGAGTCGTGTCGCGCCGCAGACAGAATTCCGGACGCAGCAGACGCTTCAGCGTTTTCATCGAGACCCATTTTCGAATATAGCCGACGGCGGGCCCGATACGGCCGTGGCGCTCGAAGACCGATTTATTTTGTGTGGTGAGCACCAGGAATCCGCCGGGCTTGAGCAACTGCGAAAGACGGCAGACAAAAGCGGGCTGATCAGGAACGTGCGAAAACGTTTCCAAGGTGACAATCACATCGAAAAAATTGACAGGGAGGTTGAGAGTGTGAATGTCACCGGAACGGAAATCGATGTCGGGATGCTGGGCTTTTGCGGCCTCGATAATTTCTTTGCCCAAATCGACGGCGGTGACAAAGCCGAATTCCTGCAGTTTCGAGCTGAGCCATCCGGTGCCGCAGCCCACTTCAAGAATTTGCGCGCGGTGCGTTTTGAGGTCGGTGAGGGCGGCCAGAACTTCGCGCATACGGCGTTTCGAAGGCTCGTCGAGAGTCTCCGGCTGACGATACTTGGAATTCCAAGTATCCCAATGCTGAACATCGGCGATGGGAGTTTCCATGAGGGAAGCGCTCCGCAATCAGACTTCGCAGGGCTGATTGGCGGAAACGGTGATGCTGGACTCGACAAGCTTCGGAAAACAATTCACAGAGCCGCGGACGGCCATTGTCGAACCGATGAAAATGGTGGCAGCCGGTTCGCGCTTATCGTAGGTTTTCTGAATATCGTAGCGGTGAACAGCGGTGCAGAGATGAAATGTCCCGTGCGCGGCGTTCAGTGTAAGTTCGAACGAGCAGCGATAGGTGCCACCTGGCTGAAGAGAAAACGGCTGGTAGCCCAGACGTTCGGTGGAAGTGTCGAAGATGATGTACTGCGTTTCGTCGGCAAACCAGATGACGACGGAGAGTTTATCGAGAGCCTCGCGCGCAGTGACTTCGATATCGACCCAGGCTGTTTGACCGGATTCAAAAGTGGTTTGTTCGCCAGCGCGATCGCGGATGCGCACATTAGAAATGTGGACGGGCTTGTTCGCTTCCGGGATGGCCTTGGTGCTGCCGGCGCTGAGATATTTGCGAATGACGGTATCTGTCTCGTCGATGGTAACCACCTTGCCGTGATCTAGAAGCATGGCGCGCTTGCAAATTTCGGTTACGGACTTGAGATTGTGGGAGACGAAGAGGACGGTGGTGCCCCCTTCGATAACTGAGCGGATGCGCTCCATGCAGCGTTGCTGAAAAACGTAATCGCCAACGCTGAGTACTTCGTCGACAACTAACACTTCTGGGTCGACGTGCGCGGCCACAGAAAAACCGAGGCGGGCGTACATACCGGAAGAGTAGCGCTTGACGGGCGTGTCAATGAACTCTTCGATGCCGGAGAAGGCGATGATCTGGTCGAGCTTCGAAGAGATTTCTCGCTTGGTCATACCGAGAATGGTGCCGTGAAGAAAAATATTTTCCATTCCGGTGAGATCCGGATGGAAACCGGCAGTAACTTCGATCAGGGCAGACAGGCGGCCATTGACGATCATGCGGCCCTTGGTCGGCTTCATGATGCGGCTAAGAATTTTAAGCGCGGTGCTTTTGCCGGCGCCGTTGTGGCCAATGATGCCGAGGGATTCGCCGTGTTTAACTTCAAAGGAAATATCCTGCAAGGCCCAAAACTCGCGTTTATCGCGGGCATCCAGTTCCAAGCCCCGAAACATCCTGCCGGTTAAAGCAGGGACAAGGTCACGGAGCGAGTTGTAGACCTCGCCCTTGCGGAATTTTTTGTAGACATGCTCCATGCGGAGCCCAACGTCTGACATTAAATACTCTCCGCAAAAACGGGCTCGAGATGCTTAAACAAAACGAATCCTCCGAGGAAGGCAGCCAAGCTGAAAACCAGGCTGTACATGAACCAATAGACGTCCGGTGATTGGTGATGAGCGATGGCGGTACTGAGCCCATCAAGCAAAGGTGCGACGGGATTGAGCATCAGCCATTTACCACGATCACCAAACATGCGCACATCATAGAAAACCGGGGTGAAGAAGATGCCAAAGGTGAGCAGCACTTCGACAATGTATTTCACGTCGCGGAAAAAGAGACTGGCCGCGGCCAGGATCATACCAACTCCGACGCAGAAGATAACCATGGTAGCGAGCAGTATGGGTACCCAGAGAAGGTAAATGCTGACGCCAATTTTAAGGAAGACAAGAAGAACCATTAATGCGCCGGCGGCAACGAAGAAATCGAAGAGGCAGGCCAGCACCGCGGCCATCGGGAAAATTTCCTTGGGGAAATAAATCTTGACGACCAGGTCGCGATTGCCGGTGAGGCTGTTGCAGGTGAAGCGAATGCTGGAGACGATGAAAGCCCAGGGTACGGACTTGATGGCTACGCTGGCAATGTCTGCGGTTTTTAGGGGGGCATGCGCAACCATGGAATAAGCGTAGCGCACAACGACGCCTGACATCACGATGAGGATGGGCATGAGGATGGCCCAGAAAAAGCCCATGATCGATTGTTTGTACCGGACTTTAATGTCGCGGTAGGTGATCATGTACAACAACTCTCGGTAGCGGTACAGCTCTTGTAGTTCGTCGTTCATAAATAAGGGCGAATTCCGATCGTTAATTGAACTTACGGTAGACCGGCTTGACCGGGCGACCTTCCAGATATTTCTCGACACCCTCGTCGAGAGCCTTGCGATAAACGAGAAGAGCGCCGTGAACTGCTTCGGCGGTGCGATCGATGTCGGCGTCGGTATGGGAAAAACTGACGACGAACGAAGGGCCAATAACGCCCCGACGAATCAGTTCCTGCATGAACAGAGTGCGGAAAGGCTGAGAGCGCTGATGCTCGTGGTCGTGGGTCAGAAAAATAAGATTGCAGGGACGACCAGCGATTTCGAAGAAACCTTCGAGATGATGCTCGGCAATGGAGCGATTGGCGAGAGCGCGGAGGCGTTCACCTTGCTTCCAGAGAAATTCCACAACGTGTTGTTCGCGGTAGACGCGAATGGTTTCGCGTGATGCAGCGAGCGCGTGCGTCTCCGCACCGTGAGTGGTGGAGAGCAGAAAAACGCGAGGGTGATCGTGGTCGAGTCCTCCAAGGCGCATGATTTCGCGCTTGCCGGTAAGCGCAGCAATCGCGAAGCCGTTGCCCATGGCTTTGCCGAATGTGGAGAGGTGCGGAATGACGCCATGAAATTTCTGAGCACCTGCAAGATGCCAGCGAAAGCCGGTGATGGTCTCGTCGAAGAGAAGTACAGCGCCCCGTTCTTCACAGAGCTGTTTCAGTTGAGCCAGATATCCGGGAGCAGGTGGGACGGTGGTTTCGGGTTCGAGTACAACGCAGGCAATCTGATTGGGATGCTGATCGAAAAGTTGGCGCAGGCTGGCTAGATCGTTGTAGCGAAATTTCAGGGTCATACGCGAAATAGCGTCAGGAATGCCGGCGTTCACTTCGGTTACGCCAATGAACCAGTCGTCGACGGAGAAGAACGGATGATCGCCACAGATTGCGATCAGATCACGACCGGTGTAGGCTCGCGCTAACTTGATGGCCGCGGTGGTGACGTCGGAACCGTTCTTGGCAAATTTCACCATGTCGGCGCCCTCGAGCGTTTCCAGCATCACTTCAGCGAGATCGACTTCAATTTTGGCGGGACGGCTGAAATTGGCGCCAAGCTGCATTTGCTCGTAAGCGACCTGGATGACGGGACCGTAAGCGTGACCCAATGTGACAGCGCGCAGTCCCATGCCGTATTCGATGTACTCGTTGCCATCCAGGTCCCAGACGTGACAACCTTTGCCCCTGACGATGAAGCCGGGAGCCTGTTCAGGATATTGATCATCACCTTTGGCGTAGGTGTGCGAACCTCCGGGGATGAGTCGATGCGCTTTGGGCTGAAGTGCGCGCGATTTGGTGAAGTCCATCTGGTCCACAGCTTCCAGTGCAGAAACAATCGAGTTGCGAGAAGTCTTAGCCATAATAGTTTTACGCAGAAGGCTGGAGAACTAATTTGCGCGCGTGAAACGCTTCGGCGTAACCGCTGGGCGAATTAGATTCCATGCCGCGAAGACGCATGAGCCCACGAAACGTCTCGCGATCAAACCACTTTTTGCTGCGTTGCGAAGCGAAAGCGGCAAAGAGGTAGTCAATTTTCTGTTCGAGCACGGGTATTTCCAAAGGAACGAAAACGTTGGGACGTCCGAGATCGCCATCGTACTTGGGAATCTCGTATTCCAGGATCATGTGGTTGCGAAACGTGTTAAGGGTTAGTTCGGAGAGCAGGCGATGATCTTGGTGAGAATCGCCGCCCCATTGCGTGAAGATGAGGTCAGGCTGAACACGGCTCTTGGTTTCTTCGAAGAATTCCTTCACTTGCGCGCCGTGGTAAGGAAGAAAACCGTCACGAAACTCTTTGAGGACGATTTCTTTTTCGCATCCGGCGGTGAATAATTCGGCAGCCCTAGCAGCTTCCTGGGCACGCGGACCAGCGGCACTGAAAACAATCCAATGAAACTTGAGCCGCGGGAAAAGCTGCCTCAGGTGCAGCAACGTGCCGCCACAACCGATTTCGATATCGTCGGAATGCGCACCCAGACACAGAATCTGCAGGGTGTCGGAACTCTGCTTAGGCAGATGCAAACCGATCAAGCAACGACTCCGGCAACTCCAGCAGGAGAAGCACCGTTTTTCCAGACGCACCACGGTGGCGCGCCGGAAGCTTCGAGTTCATCAAGAATCTGCTTGTCGCGGAAGGTGTCCATGCACTGCCAGAACCCTTCATAGCAGGGCGACCAAACCTTATTTTCGGCGATGAGGCGTTGAAACGGTTCGTAGATTAGCTCTTCGCCGGGATTGATGTAGCGGAAGACTTCCTTGCGAAGAACGAAGTATCCGCCGTTCACCCAGATGTTCGAATCCTTCATCGTTTTGATGGCGCGCACGCAACCATCTTCCGCAACCTGAACGGTGTCGAGGCTGCTAGAGCGAGGCTGTACCGATAGGAAGGAAGCATAACTGTCGCGGCGCGAGAATTCCTGGATCATTTTGGGGAGATAAAAATCGGTGAGGCCATCACTGTAGTTGGCGAGAAACATTTCATCGCCATCAAGGTGCGGTTCAATCAGACGCAAACGATCGGCAATGGTGGCGCGCATGCCCGTATCGACGAAGGTGATGTTCCAGTCGTCGATATCGCGTTGCATGAATTCCAGTTTGCGACCGCCTTGAGAGAAGACGAAATCGTTGGAAACGGACTCTTCGTACTCGAGGAAATAATTCTTGATAACGTTAGCCTTGTAGCCGAGGCACAGAATGAAATCTTTGTGGCCGAAGTGCGCATAGTATTTCATGACGTGCCACAACACCGGCCGCGACCCAATGGTGACCATGGGCTTGGGCACGTCTTCTGAGTAGCCTCTGAGGCGCATGCCGGCGCCGCCGCAAAACAGGACAACCTTCATGGTGCTTACCTCGCTGTTTGCCGACTAACGAATGACTAACAACTACGAGATCGTCACTTTTGGGATGGGGACTACGAAGCGCCCGCCCCACTCTCGAATGTACTGCAACTGCTCGATAATTTCGTCCTTAAGGTTCCAGGGGAGTATTACCACGTAGTCCGGCTTCATCTCGTGAATCTTGTCCGGATGAAAAATGGGAATGTGACTGCCGGGAAGGAAGCGGCCCTGCTTGTGGGGACTGCGATCGACGGTGAATTGGATGAGATCTTTGCCAATGCCGCAGTAGTGGAGCAGGGTAGCGCTTTTGCCTGGGGCGCCATAACCGGCAACTTTCTTGCCTTGGCGGGCAGCCGACAAGAGGAATTCAAGAAACGCGAATTTAGTGTCTTTGACCTGGGCGGCAAAGCGTTCGTAGCCAGCCGGAGAATCGAGGCCAGTTTTTTTCTCATCGTTGATGATGCGGGCTACGCTAGGCTGAATGGCGTGAGTGGTGTCTTCGGCGCGGCAGGCGTAGACACGCAGCGAGCCGCCATGCGTGGAGAGTTCTTCCACATCAAAAGCTTTTAAGCCATGAGCTTCGAGAATGCGCGCCGTGGTAAGCATTGAGAAGTAAGAAAAATGTTCGTGATAGATGGTGTCGAATTCATTCCACTCGATCAGCCGTAGCAAGTGGGGAAATTCCAGGGTAAGCACGCCGGCCGGGTTCAGAAGGATTCTTAGACCTTCGACAAAATCGTTGAGATCGGGAACTTGCGCGAGGACGTTGTTGCCAAGAACGAGGTCGGCACCGCCGCCTCGTTCGGCGACCAGATCCTTGGCAACCTGCACGCCAAAAAATCGCACCAGAGACGGCACGCCCTTTTCCACGGCGACCCTGGCAACATTCGCGGCCGGCTCAATTCCAAGAACCGGGATTTGCTGGCGCACGAAATACTGCAGAAGATAGCCATCGTTGCTAGCCACTTCGACGACGAAGCTTTTGGCATTGAGGCCGAAGCGCTTGATCATCTTGGCGCAATAAGTTTCGGAATGCTTCAGCCAGGAGTCGGAATAGGAAGAGAAATAAGGGTACTCTCCAAAAATATTCTCGGCCTTTTCGTACTCCTCGAGCTGAACGAGGAAACACTTCTCGCAGGTGTAGACGTGCAAGGGATAATAGACTTCACCGTTCTTGAAGTCGGTCGCGGCGGGGTAGGTCTCGCAAAGAGGAGACATGCCGAGATCAATGAAAGTGCGCTGCAGAGCGGCCCCGCAGAAGCGGCAGGGCTGCGTTGCGGTCTCAGACTTAAGAAATGCAGTCACAGTGGTCATAGCCATAAGACAGCTTCCCGTTAAGTAGTTGTATAATCAACCGCTTACGTAGCGATAGGCACAATCTCAATGCGAGCTCGGGACAATTGCAAAACAAGAAGGGCCTTGGAAGCGATCAAGGAGAGATGGGCAGACAGACGCGCTACCGCCATTAAAGTCCCAAGCAGGAAGTTATATCGCAATCCCTCTGCCAAGGTGGGAGGGAGAGGAGGAGAACCGCGCAATCGGTTTCCCACTGTAATTATATCAAAAATCGGGAGTTACCTACCCACTGACAGGCATACGCGTAAGGCATTGTTGCAGTTAATCGGCGGAACTACTGCTGTTGATATTGGTAGGGAAGGTTTTTACCACTATTTGCCCATCGCATGGAAGGGTCCACCTTACCAGCAGCCGCCAGGCGCTGTAAGTGATTGAGACGGAAGTAGCGGCCCTTGTCGAGATCCTCAAAGGTGAGGCCGGCGGCGCGATAGGCGTCGTAGAGCTCTTGTGCGCCCCTTTTGGCGGTCCACTGCGGTTTGAACGAGGGCAAAACACGGGCGATTTTGTCGCAACTGATGCGGTAGCAACGCTTGTCGGGGCCACCTCCTGCGGCGTATTCAACGCGGCAACCGGGAACTACTTCAGAGACAATGTCGGCAAGTTGGCTGATGCGGTAATTCTCTTCGGTGCGGCCGACATTGAACACCTCGTTGTGAATCAGTTCTAGGGGGGCTTCGAGGACGGCGATGATCGCCGCGGTAATGTCGCGAATATGGACGATGGGGCGCCATGGCGTGCCATCGCTTTTTACGTAAATGCGGCCAGTGGTGTGAGCCCAGGCGACGAGGTCGTTCAGGACGATATCGAGGCGCAAACGTGGAGAGGCACCGTAGGCGGTGGCGCTACGCAGATAAGTGGGTGTGAAATTGTTGTTAGCGAGCGGAGCAATATCGCGCTCGACTAAAACTTTGGACTCGGCGTAGGGCGTAACAGGGTGCAACTCGGCGTTTTCGTCGTGCATGGATTCGCCGCCAGCGCCGTAGGCACTGCAAGAAGAAAACATCACGAAACGACGAGTTCCAGCGGCCTTGCTGAGTTCGGCGAGACGAACAGCAGCGAGATGGTTGATGTCGTAAGTGAGCTGCGGATCGAGATTGCCGAGTGGGTCGTTGGAAAGTGCGGCGAGATGAACGACAGCGTCGAATCCCTGCAAGTCTTCCTGGACAAGATCGCGAAGATCTTTGCGGAGAGTTGGAACTTCCACGGGGGCCGAGCCGAAGTCGCAGCCTTCGAAAAGGTCGGCGTCGAGACCCACAACATGGTGACCGGCAGCCTGGATGAGGGGAGCCGCGACGGCGCCGATATAGCCCTTGTGTCCGGTGAGAAGAACTTTCATGTTCTGCCTTCCTTATTATGAGCCTAAAGATTTTACGCCGCTTGAGAGAAGAAATGCTTAGGAATTCGGAGCTGCATGCTTCCGCGGCAATGAATTAGCGGCGCTGTCCTGGCTGGCCGCATTGGGAACGAGTTCGAGCAAATTATTTTCGTGAAGGAGATTAGCGGCATCGAGAATATCGGCGAAGGGCAGCTTCGAACGCTCGGCAATAGCAAGCAAAGAATGGGTGCCATCGGAGAGATTGAGAACCCATAAGCGCGCATTGATTTCGTTGGCAATGGAATCACCGCCGGTGGAGCGGTAGAGACCGCGGCGACCCAGTTGAGGTTCGCAGAAGGGATTGAGATTGCGGTAAGTACGATTGTGCTCGAGGACGTGGAAAATATTGGCGCAAACTCGGAGCGACTCGGCGAGACGAAGCGGCTCAATGAAATTCAGATTGTCTGCGGAGGTGTGATATTCGGGGAAAGTACCCCAGACGCTGCGCATGAGGCAGCCAACGGGAAGATTGAAACCCGGAGAGCAGTATTGGCGTTCATCGTAGCCATACGGGGAAAAGTCGAGCAATTTCGGCGAATCGGTGGAATGGGAGAGCACGTGCGCTGCCGCGCAGTCGATGTCGGCATCGCCGCGACGGCTTTTTTTGTAGTGAAAACCCCCACGATCACCGACGCACGTAAGCACCAAGCCGTGGCGGATGCGCGTGGCGTTTTCGCGATTGCGGGCAAGCCAGGTGATCGCGCCAATCGTACCGGGGATAAACACGAAGCGATAGGAATAACGATGATGTCCGCGCTGTTCTTGTAGAAATTTCGCTAAAGCGGTGGCCACGGTGAGACCTGAGAGATTATCGTTGGCGAGAGATGGATGACAGGCGTGGCACGAAATCAGGATTTCTTCGCGGGACTGGCCAGGGATGAAACATTCGCCGTAGGTTAGGCTGCCATCGGAGAGAGTGGAGTCAATGCAAACCTCATAGTCGCCTTCCAGCAAATCCGCGAGTTGCTCGTGAGTGAGGCAGAAGCCCCAATCTTCCTGATAGTAGGAAGTGCGATACGGAATCCAATCAGGATGATTGGGAAGGCTATGGAGATGCGGCTTGAGTTCGTGCAGCGGCATCACAGCACGGATTGGCGTGCTGTAGTTCATGACGTGCAGGGAGTGATTTTTGAAATCGACGATGCGACTGCCGTCGGGACCTTTGACGTAGGCTTCGCGGATGTTCCATTCTTTGGGAACGGTCCAGTCGAAGACCGGAGTACCAGAGGGGACTTCGGAGATTTGCAGGGGGATGCGTTCGCCAATCATTTGCAGGGTGCGGCGAATGCCATCGCCGGTGATGCTGCGGCAGATGGGATAAAGGTCGGTCGCAAATTGGTGTAATTGCTGGCCAATAGTCGGAAGATTTGCGGAATCGAAGGTGTTCGAGAGTCTCATGGATCAGGCAAAGTCCGGATAAGTGCGGTCGCGTTCGGAGATGACTTGGACTCTTTCTGGCCAGACGATAGCAAACGCGGGATCGTCGTAGCGAACTCCACGCGCGGCGTCCGGGCTATAGAACTCAGACATTTGATAGAAGACTTCGGAATTCTCGCCCTGAGTGATGAAGCCGTGGGCACAGCCTTCGGGCACGAAGATCATCTTGCGGTTCTCGGCGGTCAAAGGGGCGGCGATCCACTGCTTGAAAGTGGGAGAGTTGGGACGCAGGTCGACGATGACATCGTAGATCGCACCTTGTGTGCAGCGGATCAACTTGGTTTCGGCGCTGGGAGCAACCTGGTAATGCATGCCGCGCAGAGTTCCCTTTCGCGGGCTGAACGAGATGCTGCACTGAACGAGGCGAGAGTTGAGACCATGCTGGGCGAATTCCGTCTGGCACCAGGTGCGGGCAAAGAAACCGCGCTCGTCGGGCTTGCGTTCGGGAGTGATTTCGAAAACACCTTTGAGTTTCGTCTGGTGGAATTCCATCGATGATCTTTATGATACGCGCACTGGTTGAGAATTCCACGTTAACCCAAGTGGCGAGAAGCGACGTTGCTAATGGAACAAAGCAGCCGGTCGGGCAGCCGCGGCAGAAGGCGTTTGGCGAAACGCGACGGCCAGCCTGCATCAGCGGGCTGTTGCGACTGCTGGGCAAACGGCGATCCGCCGGTGAGTCGATAATAGTTCAACGGAAACTGGCGAGCACCCCAGTGTTCCTTGAAAGTGATAAGGCCAGCGTCGTCCAGATCGGAGCGACCAAGGTCGAATGTGGTCAGACCATCGCGCTTGGCTTCCTGAATCGCCTGCCAATAGAGAAGATGCATGCCGCCAAAACGGTGATAAGCCGGGTCGGAGGCGCCGTACTTGTACACCAACGTATTTTTGAAGCGAAGAGTAAGAATCGACGCGATAGGGGTGTCACGATATAGCGCGACTCGAATTTTAAGCGCGGGCCCGAAGGTGTGAATCAGGTTCTGAAACCATTTCTTGGGATGCGGCAAAGTGAAGTGGCGACGACGCATGCCCAACATCAGGTGGAAGAAACTGTTAAGGAGAGAGTCGGATTGTCCCTCGGCGTATTGCAGGCCCTCACGCTCGGCGCGGCGAATCGCCCGCTGGGTGGAAGATTTATGAAAATTGTGAAACAGGGTGTCGAGATTCGGGCTTAAATCGATTTCGTGGAAGCAGTAGGCGTGCGCGGGTTGGACGCGCGCCGATCCGAAATCGAGTACCTGAGTTGGGCGAATTTCGAGAAAACGGAAGCGTTCCCGGGTGAGATGGTCTTGCAGCGCGCCTAGGAGGATCGGCAAAGGACCGGAGCGATCGAGTAGCGGATCGCAATGGTCGGAAAATGGAAGCGAAACGAGACGACGGCCAGTTAGCCAGCTTTCGATGCAGAAATAAACCAGAGCATTTTGCAGCGGTACGCCAGCGGGAGTAGTGGTAACGGCCACCGGTCGGTGACCAAAGGTCCGGCGAATGGCGTCAAGCCATGCAGAGGAATGGAAAACAGAGGCACGAGGATGCTCTCGCAAAAACTGAATCCAGCGAGGATCATCGAGCGGATTGAAGTGCTGGACGCAGGCTGGGTTCTGCGGCTGCGGAGCCTCCGAGATGCTGGGTTCCGAGTGCAGAATACTCTGAGTCAAACCAGAACCTCATGGCTGCGTTCAAGTAAAGCGCATCATGCGCGCAAGCCTTCGCCGGTGCAGAAAACTAAACCGCCTTTGAGCCGCGCACACCTTCAGAAAATTTCAGCGTCTCCACTGCCGACGGAAACACGAAATCCTTGGACGGAGTCACATCCGCAGTGAGTCGTCGAAAATGGTCGAAGAGCCAACCCGGAACGCTGCGTTCTGACCAGGGATCGAGAAGTTCCTGAACGAGTTCGGGCTCGCCTTGCGGGATGTCTTGAAAGCTAGTGGGCAGAAATTCGCTTTTGCTGTTCCAGGCTTGCGGGAAATAGGCAATCAGATCGTTGGTGGTGACCGGAGGCAAGTCGGGGAGCGGCTGCGAGGAAAGTTGCGCCCAGATCGCAGAGACCATGTCCGCGCCCTTACCGAGTTGCAAGTGGGAAAGCGGAGTGCTGCGCGGGTTCATTTCGATGAGATACGTGGCCTCGCTTGCGTTATCGATCATGAAGTCGAGACCAAAAATTCCGGATAAGCGAAGGCGGCGCGCAAGACGCTCCGCGAAAATCAGCATTTCGGAATTATGAACGACACGGACGACGGTTGCGGGCCCGCGAAGCCCTTGCGCACTGATGACTTCAACAGCAATGCCGGCCAGAATCTTCCCTTCCCAACAGGCCACGGCACAATTGCCCGGACGGCCAGAGATATGCGACTGCGCGATAATGTGAGGCTTCTTGCCAGTCCACCAGGGACGCACCCAGAAACGGTCACGGCTCATGACCAAGCGCTTGAAAACATGCAACGAGCTGGGAAGCTTGGTAAGTTCGATGAAATAATGTTCGGCTTGCTGAAGATTTTCGGCGACGCGGACGCCACGACCGCCCCACGTGCCGTCGGCTTTCAAAACCCACGGAAAAGGTTGCTCAGATTGCCAGGCGCGAAGGTCTTCGAAGGAGTCAATCAGCTTGGTGTCTGGGACGAGAAGCCCTTCTTCGCGCGCGGCCTTGAGAAGATCGTAGCGGGCAGAAACAATGGGAAAGCTGGAAGGAGCGCCAAGTGAGCGTTCAATCAGCTCGACAACTTTTGCACCGACGCTGTTAAGCGTTTTTGCGCGTTCGTACAATTCGTGAAGATGCTGCACGCCGCGATCGTCGCAAGGGAGAATGATGTCGGGCTGGGAAGCGTCGATGGCCGCAGCAAGTGATTCGACGGGGCGCAAGGGGGAGTAGCGATAGAGCTTTTTGACCGCGCGGGTCTTGAGCAAAGGATGGCCCGGGACGGGGCAAATAGCGGAAACGTCGCAACCCAACTTCGACAGACCGATAGCGAGGCGCGCGGCACAAGGCCAGCGGTTGGTGTCTGTGAGTAATACTCTCGGAACCAAAGGTCTCCCATCGGCGAACGAAGTTCGAACCGGTCTTTTCGGTACAACTAAATTATCGTGTTATGTAGCAAATAGCTTTTCATAAGGTGCGCGTGTGTTCAAGCAAAGACTGGCTAACGCGTGCACAAGATTGAGTGAAAAGTGCGCCGAGAGGGTGGCGCGCATAAGTCAAAACACCGATTTATAAATTACTGCCCAAAACAAACCGACGCAGCAAGCCACGTTGTGACGAATCGGCAGGCGCAGGTCACATCAAAAACCCAGACCCGATTATTATGATGCCAGATGCCGGGAAATCTGTCGCGCGGCGAACTGAGCACCTACGGCAAAGCGCATTAGCGGGCCAAACGTATGAGCGGCGGCGGTACCCACAAAATACAGTCCGGCACAAGTCGACTCGAAATGGGGTGACAACGCCGGGGAGAGCGCCACAGTTTCGATGCAGGAGCGCAGGTCGGAATCCATGAAGGCCAGTCGCTGCAGATCGACCTTGTAGCCGGTAGCGGAAATGACGTGATCGGCTAAGAGGGTTTGCTTTTTGCCGCCGGCGTCCGTGAAATCGAGGACGACACGGCCATTTTCGACTCGGGCTTTGGAAATTTCGGCGCCGAGATGGAACGCCACTTTCCCGACCACTTCATCCTTCACAAACCAGCCAGGAGCAGGACCAAGAACAGTTTTTACCTTCTCGAGGCGGACCTTTTCCGGCAAATGGCGGAAAATAAGAGGGGCGTGAGCATAAAAGGCCAGCTTCCAACCGGGACCAAGGCCAGTGCGAGGATGGCGAATGCGACTGAGCAACGGGCGTGGAAGTTTGCCCGGAGGATCGTGAAACCTGATAGCGGCGGGACGAGCAATCAGGTGCGTGGAAGCTCCGACACTGTGCAGGATAGCAGCAACATCGACGGCCGAGGCACCGGCACCGATAACGGCGACTTCGCGCCCTTTGAATTTGTTGAGGCAACAGTGACCCGAACTGTGAGTAACCAATTCCCTGGGCAGTCCGTTAAAAACTTCGGGAATATAGTCGAAGTGGCTGAGACCAACAGCCATGACAACTTTCCGCGCAGTAATCTGTTCGCCATCTTCCAATTCGATCTGGAAGCCGGGCGAAGAACGGCGCAGCGAAACGACCTGTTTGTTCTCCAGTTGCGGGACAAACTTTTTTTGGAATTCCAAACCGTAGGAGGTAAAGGTGTTGAGCGGGATCGGATAACCTTCGTCGGCATAGCGAATTCCTTTCTCGCTGCAAAAGTGCGCCAGTGTGAATGCAGAATTTGGATCGTATAGAGAAGATGCGTGTCCCTCGGACTTGAGACGCATGCCCTGGGGCATTTGGTTCAGCCAGGTACTCATGGGGCTGCCGAAAATGCGGAAATCGACACCGCGAGCTTTAAGATAGGCGGCAATGGAAAGCCCATAAGGGCCCGCTCCGATCACAGCAACATCAATTGTGGTATCTGACACAGCGCTAGCGTTAGTCATCGAACTCTCTCTGAATGTAAGATGGGGCGCAAAACAAATGCTTGCTGCGGAACTGCCCTGACCGAGCGGATTAAAACAACGCACCGCCCTCTGCGTTTTCAGACTGATTCTTCAAGCAAGCTCATACGATACAGAATCGCCATCAACCACAGCATACGCCAATCGTGCACGTTCCCAGCCGGGTCCTTCAATGCGCCAGGAACTGCCTATTTTGTTGAGCTGCAACTTACTGCGAAGCTTCCACCACTCGGCAACATCGCCTGGAGGAGCAATCCAGGTTTCGTTCCGGGTCCGTAACTCCGAAAGATAGGCGAGCAACTCGATATAGACACGGCGAGAAGCGGCGTCGATCAAATAGTCGGGATGGGCAATAAAGCTGATAAGGCCGTGTGCTTCCTGGATGAGCGCGATCTGCTTGCGCCACAACTGAATGGAATAATCACCGAAGATCTGGAACAACGAGTAGTCCTGCGTAGTGGTTACCGGCAGTTCCAAAATGTCGCCGATGAAATAGGGGAACACCGTGCAGCAACCACCGCGTTGCGGATCGAGATGAGCCACGTTGGGTATGGAGATGTCATAGGAAAAGTCGAGAGAACTGAACCAATTGGGATTGCGATAAAGCACCGCGGAGCGAAACCCTTTGGAACCGAATTGCTTGGCGTAGCTGTTGATACGCGCGGCACGTTGCATGAACCGGTCGTAATCGTTGAAAAGCTGGCCATCGTGATTCAGATCTTGAACGTTGATCTCGAAACCACGAGAACGGATCGATGCCAGGAACGATTCGGTAACCTCGTAACGATCTTCCGGCACAAGCTGGAAGGAGCCTTTGATGCCGAAGGAATCATTCAAATCCATCAGCTGCCCGCAGAAGTCCCGGCCTGCCGGAGTTTCCACGTCATGGGTCATGATAGTGCAGGATTGGGCGCCATCGGGCCAGAACCAGACGAATGGGATGTTGGTAAGACCTTGCGATTTCATCAGCAAAACCAAGAGTTTCTGAAAAAGATGTTCGACCGTGAGGTCGACCGGCCAGCGAGGAAAGAAGAGCTGCTCCCAATCGCGCAAATAGAGTCTCTGAAAATGTTTACGGATTGCCATCGGCAGAGCCGGCCGCAACATATAGTACAAAGAGCGCGAGGCGCTCTTAGCTTGCAGACTTCTGCCGCGGCTGGACGTCGAGGCATAACGTTCCAAACGAAGATTGTCAACCACTTGTGTTGCATCGAAGGGCATCGCGACGTGGGCGTCGCTTACCAAGATGGAATCACTGACATCGGGAAGCTGAGCATCTCCAGAGTTCGACGGGCGGTACGACGAGCATTGACCAAAGAGCGTGTCAGAGCCAAAACGAAAAAAACCGGGTCGGTCCGATAAATCGCCTGCGATGTGAAACTCGGTATCAGTCTCAGGGCAGCGAAAATGGTCAGTGAGAAGCTGACGGGCGCCACACCAGGGAATCAGGAGATCTGTCGTCTTCATCATGCGGTTCTCGCGAGCGGACAGGGAGTTGCACAGATGAGCGAAGTGTTGCGGAACGTGACGACTGTGCGCTCCATCCAAATCACATAGCATTCTACCCCGCCAAATCAGCCCCCGAAGCGGGACGAAGGACAGGTGCCAAGGATGTAATAGCAGATAAGAACATCAGTGCGGCACCGGAGCAGGAGAGGTCTTGGAAGCGCCGTTTGAGCCGTTGACTAATGAATCTACGAGTTGTAAATATCCGCCCTGATTTGCATCCCAGGTGTACTTCTGAACAAATTCAGCCGCGTTTTTGACTAGGGAGTCGCGCAGATCCTTGTTCTGGATGAGCAGCAACATGGCGTCTGCGAGGCTCTGGTCGTCATTGGCGTGGAAGAATTTTACAACTGAATCATTGAAGTAGAAAGTGTCGATTAGCGTGTCGGGAACAATGACCGGAGTGCCGACTGCCATAAATTCGAAAATTTTGGTACTAAAAGCTTCATTGCCGAAATTATTGTTGCGCTTCGGGACGACACCCAGATCGGCGTTTTCCATAAGTGCAGCGATTTTCGGGATAGGCAGTTTGCTGCGCAAGAAAACCTTCTCGCCTAAGCCCAATTCGCTGATCAGCGATTGCAGCAGAGGGACCTGCTCGCCGGCGCCATAGATATGAAACTCTGCGTGAGGAACCTGCTTCTCGATGCGAGCGAAGGCGCGGATGGCGATGTCCAGGCCCTGATGATAGTTGAGCGTGCCGGGGTAGAGAATGATGAACTTGCCATCGGAGCGGTCGCGTCCACGCGGCTGAAAGATACCGGTGTCGGGATAGTTCAGGAACGTGGTGCAACGATCCGCTGTAACAGAGCGCTCTTCGAGACGTTTCTGCCAGATATGATTCGCGGCGATGACATGGTTGGAAAAGGCGGAAGACAAGTGTTCCACGGCCACGAGGGCGCGAAAGCCAAAGGTTTTCTTGGAGTGACTGAATTTGCTGCTATAAAACTCTGGTACTAGATCGTGAATATCAAGAATGACTTTGGTGCCGGTAAGCCTGGGAACGAGTGCAGAAAAGACTTCAAAGTCCGGAACCGAGTGAACGTGGATGAGGTCGTAACGCCCGGCAATTTGGTTACGGGTTAGAAAGAGCATGGAGCGAACGAAGAAGAGGATCAGGCGGCGAAGATAACTGAACTTCCCTTTCTCGTTCACCAAGCGCATCTGAATCCGGTAGACGTGCACTCCGTTAATCACGTCTTCTTTCGGCTGACCTTCTTTTCGGAGCGAAAGCGCTTCGACGTGGTCGCCGCGCTTGGCCAGAGCCTCGGCATAGCGTCGAACACGGTTGTCTTCGTCGTAAAAGGAATATGCCACCATGCAAACTTTCATCGAAAGGCCCCGAGGAGCTGCGTAAGATTGCAAACAAATCTAAGTGACAGAAGTCGAACCATGTTAGTGGGTCCCCGACTTAGGCGCGGCTTTACCGCCGCGCAAGCGAAACAGAGATTTGTCCCAAAGTGCGACGATGGACCATTTCAACTTGCGTGAATGGGTTTGCGCGCGCAGGGCAGCGCGACGACCAAAACACCGTTCGATCCAGGAGTATTTCCACGAGAGTCCGAGCACTTCCAGGCTGGTGCCCATTTCCTGCGCGAGTTGTTGCGCTTGTTGAATAAGGTCAGGCCGATCCGGGTAAAAGAATATCAAAGACGACTGCAGGTAGCTGGTGCATGCTGCACGCGTCCGGTCGCTTTCTTCCAACGAGCGAAGATATTTGATGTGTAGCTGCATGGAGCGCCACAGAGCATCGCGCTTTTTATCTGACATGCCCATGTAGCTGAGGCTGTCGACGCCAGAAGCGCGGTAGTACACCTTGGCGTCGGGAATAAACTTGACGCCATCACTGGAGAGCAAAACGCGGCAGAAGTATTCACCATCATCATCGCCCAAAAGTTGGGTGTCCCAAGGACCTGCAGCCTCCGCCAATTCGCGGCTGACCAGCCAGGTACCGGTTTGCATATAGATGTTCTGGCCCATTTTGCGCAGCAACCATTCCAAAGGAGAAAGATCGCACCACAACGCAGTAGGCAAAAACTCGGCGCGATACGGGCGATATTGAAAACGTCCCCAAGAACAGGAAATCAGGATGCGCTGATTATGACAGTTTTCGAGGACCGCCATCTGCTTGGTGATTTTGTCGCAATCGAGAAGATCATCGGCATCGAGCCACTGGATGTAATCCCCGTGGCAAAGAGAATAAGCCTTGTTACGCGCGGCAGCGGCCCCTTGTCGTGTTTGGGTGACGATCGTGACGCCGACGTGATCGAACTGGCGGGCAATTTCCAAAGTGCGATCGGTAGAACCGTCGTCAACAAGGATGATTTCTTTCCTCGGCCAAGATTGCGCCAGCGCCGACTGCAGAGTGTCTGCAATCCACTGTTGCGCATTGAACGCGGGAATAAGAATAGAGACGAGCGGCTTCATAGTACTGCTGAAACTACTACTACTGCGTATAGTCTGAATCAGCGAAAGAGTGACATGGCGGCGATGGTCCAGCGGCGGCGCAACTAGTTGTACAGGCCTTAAATCTCTAACCTGGGCGATTAATAAATCGGATACAAAAGACCGGTGCGTAGGGGATTTTGCTGATGTTTTCTTGCTTCGAAAAGCGCACCAACGCCTTCAAAGTCAACATTTTGGCCCAAAGTTCCTGTTGCGGGCACTGTACCAGTGCTGGCCTTTGGTACAATTTTCATAGCGTTTTTATGCGCGTACTCTCAAATCGTGAACGCATTTTGCGTCACGCTGCTCCTTGCAGGGATGGGGGGCTAAAAGACCATTTAGAAAGATCGTGAAATGAAATTTAGAACTTCCCAGTTGTTCTGTGCACTCGCCTTCTTGCTCCTCCCTTCGCTCTCTTACGGCCAGGCATGGTCAGGCATAATCCCGTCAAATCGAGCCGTCAATTGGTCTAATGCCGGTATTCCGAGTGGCATCCCCAACCGGACAGCGGTTTGCACGACGCTGAATGCGTCGTCTTACGGAAATGGCTCGAGCGATGCGACTGGGGCCATTCAAAACGCTCTGAACAGTTGCGGCAGCGGGCAAGTGGTTTCGCTGTCGAGTGGAACCTTCCTGATCAACGGCAACATAAAGATTCCCTCGAACGTGACCTTGCGCGGCGCCGGTGCTAACCAGACAATTCTGAATTCGCGAGTTTCGAGTGGTGCGCCGATCACTGTGGGAAATGGCAACGGTCCGAGCTGGCCGAGTTCCGTATCGATCACCGGCGGAACGTCGGCAGGTTCGACCAGCATTACGGTGAGCAGCAATTCTGGTATCTCCGTGGGCAGTTATTTGGTGATCAGCCAGACCAATGATGGAACGATCGTGACCAACAACGGATCCGAAGGAACGGCTGGCTGGGTGGATGGCGGCGAGGCGAACGGCAATCGCGCGCAAGGCCAAATCGCAGAAGTCACCTCGGTGAGCGGCAACAGCATTAGCATTAATCCGGGGTTGTTCGTAGCATATACGCGGACGCCGCACGCGACTCCCTTCAACGCCACGAAGTATGCGGGTGTCGAGGCACTGCAAATCTACGCTAACAATACGCACAATTCCGGGTCGTACTCGAACTTCGTTATGAATGCCTGCGCGTACTGCTGGATCAAGGGCGTGGAAGGCAACTATGCGGATGGCGATCATGTGGATGTGTATTGGTCGTTTCGCGGAGAAATTGTTGACAGCTATTTTTCCAACTCGTTTTTGCATACGCCTGGGAGTTACGACTCCAACGTCGATCTGATCGACAAGTCCACGGGAATGCTGGTGCAAAACAATATTTTTGAGCGGCTGCACACGTCCATCATGTTGGAGTGGGGCGCGGCCGGAAACGTGGTCTCGTATAACTATTCGTTAGGCGCTTTTGATTCCGGAGCACCGGGAGCGGCAATCGGTGATATCGACTTGCACGGGGCACATCCGCAATTCAATTTGTTCGAGGGCAACGTGGTGATTTCTTACGGAGCCGACTCGGTATGGGGATCCAGCGCAAACAACACATTTTTCCGTAACTGGGCGCGCGGCACCACCAAGGGTTGTCTCCCCCTGACCGGCCGCGGCGCGGTAACCTGCGCTAGCTTGGGAACGCCGGGCAGCGGAGCCAGCGCGTGGTGGGAATTCCAAGACGTGCGCGCCGTGAACCCGACGTACCTTGTTAGCAGCATGAATGAAGTCGGTAACGTAGTTGGCTCCGCGGAAATGGCGGCGTTGCTGGCTTACGGCAATCCGCAGAAACAGACGGATAAGATTTGGGCGATGTGCGGTGCCGGCAGTCCCTGCGGCGGGGGAAGCCGAGCCTACGATGGCACGTCGTACGCCTACTCCTTTGGTTATGGAGAAACGAGCGATTCGGGAGGCAGCCAGTTCAACAGTTTGCAGCCCTGGACGAGCATCTTTCTGCATGGTGATTACAGCAACGTGACCGGAACAACGACTTGGGCCCCTGGCGTGACCAATTCCCTGCCACAAAGCTTTTACCTCTCGGGGAAGCCGTCTTGGTGGGGCAACACGCCGTTCCCGGCCATTGGTCCTGATGTAAGCGGAGGACCCGGACCGGGCGGCCACACCTACTTGATTCCCGCAGAAGTCTGCTACTCCAATGTGATGGGCGGCTCGGATGGACGTGGCAGCCCGCTTTCGTTCAATGCCAGTTCCTGCTATGGCGGCGGTAGCTCTTCCAACGGCACCGCTCCACCGGCCCCGTCTGGGTTAAAGGCTGTGGTTCAGTAGTCGAACTTGACGAAGAAGTTTTTTCTGTCGAGTGCAATGCGGGCTTCTTCAACGAAGCCCGTTTTGCTTTTATACCTCAAGAGCGCTGCGTTGGGTCGCGAACGATGGCGTGGGGCGGCCACGCTGTCCGGGTGCCAAGATTATCGAGGCGGAAGAGAGTTTTGTCCCAGTACCGTTTGCCCCACCATTTGATAGAGAGCAGAAAGAGCTGCCCGCGCTTGGCGATGTCCCAGCCAAACATGGACTTCATCCATGCATATTTCCAAGACAATCGCGGGGAAACCAGTTCGCCACCCAGTTCGCGAGCCAGTTGATCGGCCTGCGCAATGATTCCGATTTCCTCCGGATAAAAGTAGATCAGGGACGTCTGCAAATAGCGAAGACACGCAGTACGGGCGCGTTCGCTATCTTCCAACGAGCGGAGATACTTGATGTGCAACTGCATCGAGAGCCAGTGAGCATCGCGCTTTTGATTGGAGCGCCCAATGTAGCTCAGGCTGCGAAAGGCCAAACCGGGGCCACGATAGCAAACTTTTGCTTCGGGAACGAAGTGAACCCCTTCACTGGCCATCAGCACGCGGCAGAAATATTCGCCGTCATCATCGCCGAGGAGCCGGGTATCCCAAGGGCCGGCAGCCTCTGCCAGGTCGCGGCTAACTAACCAGGTGGCCGTTTGCATGTAAAGATTTTGGCCCATCTTACGCAGCAGCCATTCGACGGGCGATAAGTCGCACCAAAGATCGCTGGGAGAAAACTCAGCGCGATAGTAGCGATACATAAATTTTCCCCAGGCCGAGGAAAGCAGGGTGCGGTTGCGGGGAAATTGACTGGCGGCTTGCATCTGTACGGCGATTTTGTTGGGGGCCAGCAAGTCGTCCGCATCCAGCCACTGAATGAATTCGCCACGGCTTAAAGAAAAAGCGTGGTTGCGAGCCGCGGAAGCTCCTTCATTGTTTTGCGAGACGATGCGCACACCTTGCAGTGCAAATTGCCGCACGATTTCGGCGGTGCGATCGCTAGAACCATCGTCTACAACGATGATTTCCTTATTTTGCCAGGTCTGCGCCAAGGCCGAGCGCAGCGTATCGGCAATCCACTCTTGCGCGTTATGCGCCGGAATCAGAATCGACACCAACGGCCCGCCTGCACCCACAGCCACGAGCGGCGCTTCGGCCGGGGCCATCGACGCTGCCGCGCGGCGCGAGGGCAACATTTCTCGCAGCAGTTTGGCGATCTGATACAGAGGGGCAAAGCCGCGATACAGGGCGACCACGGCGGCTAGATAGAGCGTCGTGAACACGACGGAAACAATGGCGAGACGAGTGGCGGCGGCGCTCACGCCTTGCGCGAGTTCCAGCGAAGGCATCTTGCTCATGAGGAACGCGGAGACAGATGCGGCTAACAGTGAGGCGAGTATAAATCTCCAGACACACTCGATGATCGGGCCGACGCCAAAGTCGATGGGCTTACCTGCATACCAGAATGCCGGAATGGAGAGAATCCAGAAGGAGACGGTCCAGGCAACGGCAATGCCCACCGGTCCATACGGCAGAGCGAGGAAGAACAAGGAACAGGTCACAACAACTTCGACAATTCCCCAGCGTAGCCAACGATCGGCCTTGCCAATGGAAAGGTGAATCCAGCCTTGGGTGATATACACCAGCATGATGCCGATGCCCGGCCCGAAGAAGGTGAAAATCTCTCCGGCAGCACCCCAATTGGGGCCCAGCAGCAGGCGGATCAGATCTTTGCCGATGAGAGTAAATTCTCCCGACAAAGCCATTCCCACAAACGCAGTGACAGAAATGGCTCCGAGCAGGTTGCGGCGGAATTCCGGCGAGCGTGGAGTGGAACGACTGAGGCCGGCCACCGCCACGTTGGAGAGCGGAGCAGTGAGTTGCGATGCAGAAAGCGCGAAAAGGTCGTAAGCCTTCTTATAGAAGCCCAGCGCATTGGCGCCGAATTGCCAACCGACCAGAAAGTTGTCGATATTGCGCGCGAAATAATTGACTGAGAATCGGGCGTAGGTGTTGGCGGCAAAGTACAGGACCGAAGCCATGCCGGGGGCGGGTCTAGGACGCCCGGGGGTCCAGCGGCAGAGGTAAACCGCCCCGAGGCCAGTAATCAAAGACGTCGAGATCACGCCGATAATCAAGGCCCAGTAACCCCACCCGGCAAAACCCAACGCTATGGACGTTATGACAGAGAAAAGTTTCGCCACCACATCGTTGGCCGAGACAACGGAAAACCGCATGGCACGCCGCAACAATGCTAAGTGGATAACGGAAAGACTGGTAAGCAAAATCGTCGGGGAGAGGGCTACAGTGACGATTTGAACGGTGGGGTCATGATAAAAACGGGCGAATAACGAACCGGCCGCGGCAAACGCCAGGGTGAGCAGAGTTCCACCACCTAGCATGATCCAAAACAAATTGCTGGCGAGGGCATCATTCATCTCCTCGCGCTGCAGAACCGCTTCGGTGAGGCCGTTGAGGCCAAAGTTGGTGAGGAGCAGACTGAAGGTGGTCACGATAGCGACCAACCCGAAGTCTTTCGGACTAAGCACGCGTGCCAAGACCGTGGTGGCCACGATCTGAATGATCAGAGATAAGCCCGAGGAAAATACGGTTACGCCGGCGCCGCGAATGGCGAGCCGCCGGACATCTCCGCCGGTCGGACGGAAGGAACCCTGGGCGTCAAATGGCGTCAAACGAATAGATGACGTCATACGATTCCCGCTGATTGGTGACGGTGAAACTTCATTTGGGTTCTGGGCAAGCCCGTTCGTGATTCGCTTTTGGCGACTTAGAGAAATGAAATGCGACGTGAGACGGCTATGTCAGTCTGCGTCGGCCCGCTCCATCAAAACATTGATACGGTCAAGAAGGTCCAGGCGATCCTCGGAGAACTTACGCGCAAACAGCGCTTCTCCGCGACCATAGCCGTCGTTTATCATGATTCGGCTCTGCGACTCGAACATGCTCACATGCTTATCGGACAGCGTAGCGGGATGCGGCCCACCGCCCGACCACTCGGTAAAGTGAAAATTTCTGCGCAGCAACGGAGCGAAGTGGGAATTGCCCAGGATAGTGTGAAATATCATTTCATCCGGAGCGGGCGCATCGCGAAAGAAATCTCTTACGTGCGGATTGGCCTGCAAGAATTCCAGAGTGTACTCGCAAGCTTCCCGGGTCAAAGCCCACCAGGCGCTTCCAGAGTAAGCCTGAAGGCCCGGTAAACTTTTTCGATAGTCGCGCCGTGCCAATCCACACTTTGCTAAAACCTTAGAGGCAAAATGGAGCAAAGGCCGATTGGAAGGATAACGTACGGTGTTAACGCGCGATAAAAACTGCCCTAACGATGCGCAGGGAATGGTCACCATACTGATGAATTCACATCCGCGCTGCTGCTCGAGTTGCGACTGAATATAGTGCTGGCTGCGCAGCGGGTAGTCCGCGCCGCTAAGAAGAACCAGGTAATCGCAATGGCCGGGCCACTCCAGAGCCATGCGGATCAGCGTAAGGGTTGCTTCCACCATTCCGTATTCGCCCCAGTAAACTTCGTGGCGCTCGGTGGAGAAAAAAATATTAGGCCCATCAACAATAGAAAAGTCTTCGATTCTACTCTTCCTGTCGATATGGATGAAAACCGGAGAGCCTTGAGAAGACAGGCTACCGGTTAGCTTCTGTAAGAGCTCAGGATTGTTATGAGCAAGGACGAGGTAGGCTATTTTCATTTACCAGGGTTAGTACATCCCATTCTGTAAGGCCGGGTATTACTGTGTTCATGCATTTTTGAGACTGTCGAACTCGACTCGTTTTTCAGTCTTGGGTTTTTAGATTTTACTTCGATCAGTAGCCCGGAAATTAAGAGCATGGCTGCGCCGTGGATTTAAGCGCGGGCGAAGCGGCACAAATTCAGGCTCGACTTCTGTCTTGGTGGCTGGCTGCAACAAAAAGTCGGGAACCGCACTGGAGGCCATCAAGAAGAAAATCCAAATGAGCATCGTTTCGCGGAAACCCGCCTCGGCTAAGTTGTAAACCAGCGCGATCAAGAACATAGCAAGCCGCAAGCTACCAATATTGGGGTTGCGCTGGAAAGAAATGATGGCATTGCGATAGCCAGTGACAATGATCCCGGCCAAGAGAATAATTCCGACCCAGCCCAGGTTCAGGTACACCTCGACGTAGCCGTTGTGCGCCTCCTGAAGCCCGTCCATGGTCATGGACCAAACTCTTAGGAGACGATCACCCATCCAGAAGCTTTCGAACCCTGTGCCAAACAAGGGGCTGCCGCTAACGGAAAGGACCGCCGTCCAGATTCCCGTGCGGCCGGTGAGGGTCGGGTCTCTACCCAACGATTCAACGATGGCGCCACCACCAAACATGGCGATTAGCGAGACGAGGATGACACTGGCAACGAACGTGTGAATCACGAACGGTCGTTTGCCAAGGCGCGTGAGCATGGTCATGGCCAGCAAACAACCGGCGACCACAAAGGACGACATGGAGGTCACCGAGTTGGCCATATGCAGAAGCCACAGCATTATTAAGACGATAATGCTATTGGTAATGAGCACGCGAGTCTGGGGAGATTCTTTGCGGTCGCGATAAGCCAACAGAATGCGCCAGAAACAACCGAGACCGAAAACCAGGCAAATTAGTCCGAGTTCGTTTTTCGTTTCAGTGACACCGCTGTACGCGGGTAGCCAGGTCCAGACGTTATATTCGCGACCCCATTCCGGATAATACTTAATGAACAACATGGAAAGTGGCAGCAGAATGTACGCGCAACGGGAAATAAGGCGCTTGATGGCCGCTTCCGGATCGTCTTCGGTCAAAACGATAAAGACTATGACTACGTCGCCGATGGCCTTCATCCAGCGCTTAAAGGAAACGAACGGATAATCCGACCAGGAAACGCTCAAACCGCAATAAAGGAAGAAAAGCAGGATCGGCACGTTTCGCTGCAGCAGGGCGCTGACTTGTTGGCGCCTACGGAAAAGAACAATCAGACCCGCGACCAACAGGCAGATGAAAATGTTGCGGTCCAGTGGGCTGCCGTCGATGTAGATGCGCTCTTGCGAACCGACCGGTGCGACACCACTGCCCAGGCCAAGCATTTCCATCCATTGCGAGATGGGGCGCGAACCGCTGATCAACAGCCAGAAAACCGGCACCCACAGCGCTTTGGACACTTTATTGGCGCCATCGCGATCAGCCCAGAAGAGTCCGACCATCAGAAAAAGGAAGACGAATGTGGCTACAATTGGCGGCATCAGCGCATGCTTTCCGGTATCACGGAGATGTTAGATGCGATCATCTGGCATCGAGAAACTGGCGATGGATCAGTTCCAGTGTTACCAGCTTGTGAATTTCAGTCGTAAAGTTCTGGCCCTGATGTAGATGGCCCTTAACTATCGTTTCCACGCTGTTGCGATTAACATACGGGCGGTTCAAGGTGCGTGAGTCGAGCAGCATGTCTTTCACGTAATTCGCGAGTGGATCGCGATACCACACGCGGAAGTGATAGAACTTGTGGCGGCCCAGGAAAATTCGTTCGAGATGCAGCGGTGCGAAGGCATGATCGATTTTTGCGACCCACTGCGGCATGCCGTAGTCGTAGGCGTATTCTGCTTTGAACGTGAACTCCAGATATTGGTGCAGTACCTCGTTGGAAAGCAGCCCGCGGTCAGTTCGGATACGCCCGAGAGCCGGATCACCATCGCGGATCAGACGGAAGCAAACGTCATTGCTTTGTGTAGCGGACGCAGGGGCTTGGTAGACAGTCTTTACGAACTGATTATCGAGATACGGTGAGCGCAGAGAAACTTGCGTTTGTTCCAGGGATAAGAGGCCGTAGTGATGCCAAGGAGCTTGACGAAAGGCCGCGAACGTTAAGGGGTGCGTGTCCACCAAACCGCGGTAGGTATTGGCGGCGGCGCTGAACTGCGACACAAAATCTGTTTGGAACAAGCCGGGCGCGGGCATCACCGGTTTAAATGCGCGGACGCGGCGAAGAATTTCCCCACCATAATTTCCGGTCATACGAACCGGCGCAATCTGGCGAGCGCGTTCATTTACATACAGGTCAGGAGAATGCTTTACGTCCACGCAACCGTCGCTAAGGAACACGGTGCGCTCGGCGTAATGCGGAAAACGATTAAAGAATTCACCGCCAACCCCGATGACTTCGTGGTGAAGATTCTGAACCTTGGCAACGCGCCGCGCCATGATGACATCTTGGCAATCGCGGTACGGGCCACCGAAGGAATAACTAGGCAGAGCGCCAGGAGCGGACTTGTACCAGGCTAAAATCATGCGGCTGTCGAGCCCACCGGTGAGCGACATGCCGACCTTTTCGTTGCCGTTGAAATAGCGCGGCAGGTGCTGCGAGAAAACGTTGCGAATTTCCTGGTAGTAGGCCTCGGGTTCGAGTGTGGGCTGCTCTTCCCATTCTTTTGGCTGAAAGTAGTTGGTCTTGTTTGGTTCGGTAGAGCCAGCGCGAAAGGTCCACGACGAAGCCGCCGGAAGCACGAACATGTTTTTGAAAATGGTGCGATTTTCCAGCACGCAGCCGCAGGAAACTAATTCACCGAGACCGCGAAGATCGGCGTTGCGAAGTTCCGGGCGAACGGCCAGAAGCGCCTTGGCTTCCGCGGCAAAATAGAATGCATCCCTGGACTCGTAATAATAAATCCGCTGCATCCCGTAACGATCGTTGAAGAGCGTTGCGGTAGCGGCGGCACGATTGACCAGCAGGCCCTGGAAGCGGCCATTCAGGCTAGCGGGGAAAGTCTCATTTTCTTCCGCCAAATGTATGAGGTACGAAGGGCCTTTTTCAGGGAACGTATGGCCGCGCTGCTTTAAAATCTGAACGACGCCCGGCTCCGCAAAATCTTCGCCGGAAAATGCCAACACCAGGTTGCCGTCTTCGTTCTTGAGCGGCATTCCATCAGAAAAAGAATTTTTGCGGGACACCCAGCCAAGATAAATACCCAGCGATTCATCGATCCACGTGCCAGCGTCGTAGAAGTCTTCGTGACGAAGCGCAGCAACCATTTGCAGCAGTTGCGGCTCCGCCTGAGCACGTGGCAACCTTGTGATCAGCCCGACAATTCCCGGCATTGTTTAAGAAGCTTCCTTGGCGGAGTGAAGCTTACGATTGTTCCAGGAGTTTCGCATTTCACGCAATTTGGAAACGATGGACTCGGGCATTCGATCGGCGAGTTTGTGATGCAGCTTCAGGCTATAGCCCGCCCAACCAATGCTCGTCAGCGGCACATAATAGCGAGGTAAATCAAAACGCTGGAAGGCATTGCGTTCTTTGAAATCGGCAACACTGTCAGGCTGTTTTTTTCCGTAGGCGAAATTCGAGTACACGAGATAGGAGATGCCACGATCGGCACAAGAGCGAACGGCTTGGGCAACTAGCGCATTAGTGGGGGCCTTGTCGCGATGCTTGATCATGGACACGATATTCATCAAGCCGGCTTGCGTTTTTGTGGGATCGTGAACCATTTTTACGAAGCCGATAAGTTGATCGCCAAGAAATGCGCCGATGAAGGTGCTGGTATCCAGGAAAGTGGCTTCTTCGCGATACACGGTTTCGATATTTTTTCCGTAGTGCTCGAAACGGCGGCCTTGGCGGACCGGGCATTCGTTATAGACTTCCCAAATTCCTTTGACCAGCGCGTCGTCGAAGGGAACCTCGCGAACCACCACACCTTTTTTCTCGGCCTGTTTGGCTTTATTGCGTCCCTTAAAACCGATTTGTTGATTCCACCAATGATCAAAAGTGCTGACGGGAATCGCAGCAAGATTGTCCATTTCCATTGGGAAATCATATTTTGGCTGGGAGTCCGGTAGCCTTTGCAGGAAGTGGAATAGGTCGACTCGCTCCGAACAGTTGCGCAGTCCGTCCAGCAGTTCCTGTGGATTCTCGAGGAAATGGTATTTGTCGGCTTCCAGCTTAGCGATCCGGCAGAAACCGCCGCGAATACGAACCTGCTGGCCGCAAACAGTGATCAACGAATTCATAAAACGGGACATCTCCGTGGGTGATAAATGAGTGGATGAGTCGTCATTTTCTTGCAACCAGAATCCGTGTCACTGATTTCTGGCCCTGCTGGAATGAAGCGCTTCTAAAATTGGCGGAGAGGGGTAGGATTTGAACCTCCGAGTGGTTTTGCCACTACAGCCAGCAAGCTGACTGCTGCCTTAGCCAACGGCGACCTCTCCCTGTAAAAAGTCTAACCGAATCCGTTCGTGCAGGAATTCGGCGCGATTCTGTATTCTCCCTTAGCCCGTTACGTAAGGCCCTTTGATCGGATCGATCCCGACGAGGGCGAGTAATTTGCCCAAATGGTCGCAAAGCTTTACCAGGAGCACCATGAAACGGTGCTGCCCTAAAAGCAACGCGAACGGCAACATCAGCGCATACAAGGGGACGGCCACAAGCGACTTGAGAATTTCACGCGTGCCAAAGTTCGGATTGGTCAGTGTGACTGCACCGCGCAGCAACGCGCGTTTCAGTATGAATTTGCGGTTCCAGCGGGAAGGAGGCACGGTCTCGTAGGCAATCGCTTCCGCGGACCAGATGAATTTGTGGCCCTGGTCGATCATCCTGCGAAAAAAATCGGTGTCTTCACCGCCACGAAATTCGGGCTTGAACGGTTCCGGTTGATTGGCGAAGAGTTCCTTTTTCAGGATGACATTTCCTGTACGGCCGTCTTGCCACGGCACTGCTGAGCCTGTCGGGAGAATCGGACGCTCGTAAAACTCACCCTTGATAATCCAGTCGGGAGGTTGCACATCAAAATGCCGCCGGACCGGGCCGAGAACGCCATCGACGTCATATTCGTTGCAGGTTTTGAACAGGAAGAACAGCCATTGGGGAATGGGGAATTCGTCATCATCGATAAAAACCACAAAATCACCAGCGGCGTTGGCGACAGCCATGTTGCGGGTCAGCGAAATGTTTTGCTGCGGCTGCATGCAATAGCGGATGGGAATGGAAGAGGATGAGGCAAAACCCTGCACGGTAGTTTTTGCGGATTCCGCAGCGTCATTATCGACAACCACGATGGAGTAGGTAAATAGGCCGCCGGTTTCCTGGTCGCGCAACTTATCGAGCAAGCGATGCAACAGATCAGGGCGCTTGTAAGTACAAATGCAAACGCTGAGATGTTTCAGCGCGGCGGCGATAGGCGCGTTTTGTTGCAAGATCGGCATTTTACGCGTGTGACTCTACTGGCAACGAAGTGAAGGGAGCAATCCGCGCGCCACCAAGCATTTTGAATATTTCTCCGCCAGCCAGAAAGGCGTGCTCTGCAGGATTCACGGGGTGTGTTTCTAATTCAACAAAATGATTACGTGCGACAAAGCAGATATTTTCGAGGCGGCCTGGTACATCCATCGGTGGAAGGGAGTAGAAGAATTCGACCATGCGATGGCTTCGAGCTAGGCGAGTGTCGACAAATTTGCGATAGGCGCGGTTGGCGAGGCTCTTTTCGCCCGGCTTGAAAGTGAAGTTACGACGGACCAGCGTGCCT